>JBGSBQ010000164.1:0-7352 GCA_041730475.1 Sphingomonadaceae bacterium | reverse complement strand
CCAGCCTTCGCCCGGATAGACGAATTCACTGCGGGTCTCGAAGGTATTCAGGTCGAATACAAAGCCGGTCTGGGTTTGCCAGGTCAGGCCGACCAGCGTGTCCTTCCAGCGCGTCAGGCCTTCGCCGAAGTACTTGGGTGGGATGTCCTTGGATTTGACGACCTTGCCGGTTTCCAGCTGCACCTTGCGGATCGACGAGCGGCCGTTCAGGCCCGTGCTCTCGTACAGGAAACCGTCGTGATACAGCAGGCCTTCGGTGAACGCTTCCGGGTCATGCGGATAACTGCGCACCACTTTGAAGTCATACACCGGAATGGCGGCATAGGCGCCGATGGCCGGCAGCAAGGTGGCGAACAGGGTGGCGGCAAGGCGCATGGACGTCTTCACGATGGGTATTCTGGAGAGCTGTAGACGCGGGCAGCTTACCAGATTATCGGCGCCGCGTGGCTCAGGCGCTGCGGGCGACCAGCTGCTGCACCTGCTCGGCGCTGAAGTCCTGCTGTGCGCGCGCCTGCATGGCATCGCCCAGCATCACCAGCACCGGGCCGTGCGACGGGCCCAGACCCTGAGCCAGCGAGGCGATGGTCAGGCGCAGGATGCGCTGGTCCGGACGGCTGCAGTTTTCGATGACGACCACCGGCGTGTCGGCACGCCGGCCTTGCGCCAGCAGCCGGCTGGCGGTGGCGATGGCTTCGCGCCCGCCCATGTACTGCACCAGCGTGTCGGTATCGGGAATCGCATCGTGCTCGCTGTGTTCTGGCGCTGTCGATGACGTGAAAAACGCCACGCTGCGCGCCACGCCACGCTTGGTCAGCGGCTGCTTGGTGGCAGCGGCGGCGGCCAGCGCGGTGGTGATGCCAGGGACCACTTCGACTTCGATGCCAGCTTCTTCCAGCGCGCGCAGCTCCTCGTCGGCGCGCCCGAACAGCATCGGGTCGCCGCCTTTCAAACGCACCACCAGCGCGAACTTGCGGGCGTTGTCGACCAGTTGCTTGTTGATGAACTGCTGCGCAGTAGACAGCTGGCCGCAGCGCTTGCCGACCAAAATCTTCAGCGCCTGTGGGCACAGCGCCAGCATCTCGTCCGTCACCAGGGCGTCATGCAGCACCACGTCGGCTTGCGCCAGCAGGCGCGCACCACGCAGTGTGATCAGGTCCTGAGCGCCGGGACCGGCGCCGATCAGATAGACTTTTCCAGCAGCAGACATCATAGTTCCTTCATTACCACGTCGTCCCCGCGCAGGCGGGGACCAATACTGAATACAACGACGACTCAGGCCAAGCGTATCATGCCGGCAGCGACGGTCTGGTGCGTGACTTCATCGATCAGGATGAAGGCGCCCGTGGCGCGGATATCGTCATAGGCATCGGCCGCCAGCGGCTGCTGCACGGTCAGGCCGATACGGGCGATATCGTTCAGCTTCAGGCCGTCGGCGCTGTGGCGTTGCTGGGTGTTGATGTCCAGCAGCGACTCGATGGTCTTGATCTTGGCGGCGGTCTGCTTGGTGCCGTGCTTGATCCAGTATTTGCGGCGCAGGTCCAGCGGTTCGTCCGACATCCAGCACACGTCCGCCACCAGATCTTTCAGCAGCGTGGCCGGCTGCGCAGCGTTGGCCAGCAGGTCACCACGCGAGATATCCAGATATTCGTTCAGCAGCAGCGTGACCGACTGACCGACGACGGCCGACTGGTGCGAGCCTTCCAGCGTGACGATGTCTTTGACGGTGGCGCTCTGGCCTGAAGGCTGCACCACCAGCTGGTCGCCGACGCTGACCTTGCCCGCTTCAATACGGCCCATGTAGCCGCGGAAGTCGTTCGCTTCGTGGCCGTTGTGGCGCGCCACCAGCTGGACCGGGAAGCGGAATGGCGCGTGGTGCGACTCGTCGTACACCGACAGCGATTCCAGCAGTTCGATCAGGGTCGGGCCTTGGTACCAGTCCATCTTCTCGCTGGCATCGACCACGTTGTCGCCGGTCAGGGCCGACAGCGGAATCGGGGTGATGTCTTTCAGGCCCAGCGTAGCGGCGAATTCGCCATAGGCCTTGACGATGCGGTCATAGACGCTCTGGTCGTAGTTCACCAGATCCATCTTGTTGACCGCGACCACCACGTGCTCGATCTGCAGCAGGTGGGCGATGGTCGAGTGGCGCTTGGTCTGGATCAGCAGGTCCACGCCGCCATCTTCGCGCAGCTTCACTTTCGAGACGTCGATCAGGATGATGACGGCATCGGCGGTCGAGGCACCGGTCACCATGTTGCGGGTGTACTGCTCGTGGCCCGGGGTGTCGGCGATGATGAACTTGCGCTTCGGCGTGGCGAAATAGCGGTAGGCCACATCAATCGTGATGCCTTGTTCGCGTTCGGCTTCCAGACCATCGGTCAGCAGCGACAGATCGACCGTGTCGCCCACGGTGCGTTTGTGCTTGGAGCGCGACATGGCGTCCAGCTGGTCGGCAAAAATGCCTTTGCTGTCGAACAGCAGGCGGCCGATCAGGGTGCTCTTGCCGTCGTCGACGGAGCCGGCGGTGATGAAGCGCAGCAGGCCGCGTTCGCTCAGGTTGTCGCTATGGTTGTCAGTGCTTGCGTTCATCAGAAGTATCCTGCTTTTTTACGTTTTTCCATCGATGCTTCGGAGGTCTGGTCGTCCATCCGGGTGGCGCCGCGTTCGGTGATCTGGGTGACGGCGGTTTCGGCGATGATCGCGTCTACCGTCGCTGCGTCCGACGAGACCGGGCAGGTGCACGAGATGTCGCCCACGGTGCGGAAGCGCACCACCTGGGTTTCGACGGTCTCGCCTTCGCGGGCCGGCGTCAGGTCGGTCAGCGGCACCAGCAGGCCGTTACGTGGTATCACCTGACGTTCGTGGGCGAAGTAGATCGGCGGCAGTTCCAGCTTCTCGCGGGCGATGTATTGCCACACATCGAGCTCGGTCCAGTTCGAGATCGGGAACACGCGCATGTTCTCGCCCGGATGGACGCGGGTGTTATACAGGTCCCACAGTTCCGGGCGCTGGGCTTTTGGGTCCCACTGGCCGAATTCGTCGCGGAAGGAGAAGATGCGTTCCTTGGCGCGGGCCTTTTCTTCATCGCGGCGGGCGCCGCCGATGCAGGCGTCGAAGCCGTATTCGGCGATGGTTTCCAGCAGCGTTACCGCTTGCGCGGCGTTGCGCGAATCGGTGAGCGGGTTACGCAGGCGTACCGTGCCTTTTTTGATCGAGTCTTCGACCGAGCCGACGATCAGGCGCTCGCCCAGTTCGGCGGCGCGCTTGTCGCGGAAGGTGATCACTTCGGCGAAATTGTGGCCGGTGTCGATGTGCACCAGCGGGAACGGGAATTTACCCGGACGGAAGGCCTTTTCGGCCAGGCGCAGCAGCACTACCGAGTCTTTCCCGCCGGAGAACAGCAGGGCAGGGTTGGCGCATTCGGCCGCGACTTCGCGCATGATGTGGATCGCTTCGGATTCCAGCGCATCGAGGTGGCGCGCATTCAGCAGCGCTGTTTGGGTATCAACTATTGCATTCATTGGATAGTGCCTATCTATGTTGTCGCTTGCCGCGTCAGGTGGCGGATTTAATGCGTATCAGTTTGCCGTCGACCATGTGCAGGCCGCATTCCTTGGAGTCCGGATTCTCCCACCACCAGCGGCCGGCGCGCACGTCTTCGCCCGGTTCAATGGCGCGGGTGCATGGCGCGCAGCCGATCGACGGGTAACCCTGATCATGCAGCGCATTGTAAGGGACGTCGTTGGCGCGCAGGTAGTCCCACACATCCTGTTCCGACCAGTCGGCCAGCGGATTAAACTTGGTCATCATGTGGCCAGGATCATCCTCTTCCACCAGCAAGGTGGTGCGGGTGGCCGATTGGGCGCGGCGCTGGCCGGTGACCCAGGCCTTCTTGCCGGCCAATGCGCGACCCAGCGGTTCGACCTTGCGGATGCGGCAGCATTCGCGGCGCATCTCGACGCTGTCGTAGAAGGCATTCAGGCCGTTCTGCGCCACGTAGGCTTCGACCGCATCTGGCTGTGGCTTGAAGAGTGCGATTTCATAGCCATCGTAGCGCTGCTTGACACGCTCCAGCATGGCCAGCGTTTCCGGATGCAGGCGGCCGGTTTCCAGCGAGAAGATCTGGATCGGCAGTTTGGCCTTCAGGATCAGGTCGGTCAGCACCATGTCTTCAGCGGCCAGGCTGGACGCGAAGACGGCCGGCGAAAAATCGCTGGCCACGCGCGCCAGCGTGGCGTTGGTGTCGGCAACCAGCGTGGCGAGGTCTTTGTTTGCTTCACTCATGTCAGGTCCGATCAGATGCCGTAGCCGGCGTCGCCAGCAGCAGGCACTACGCCCGCCAGACGGTCCTGACGGCGGAACAGCGGCACTTTCTGGTCGACCGAGGCCTGGTAGGTTTCGGAGAACACGGTCAGGCCTTTCAGCGCATCATGGATGTTGCGGTCCGGACGGGTAGCGTAGGCGTTGAAGCCGACGCGCTGCATCGCAAACAGCTGGTCGCGCAGCACGTCGCCAATCGCGCGCAGTTCGCCCTGATAGCCAAAGCGGGTACGCAGGTTGTAAGCGATCGAATAGCCACGGCCATCGGTGAATTTCGGGAAGTCGACGGCGATCAGCGGGAACTTGTCCAATTCGTCCTTGAGCGCTTCCGGACGTTCGTCGCTGGCGATCCAGACCGCGATCTCGCCTGCCGCGCGGCGCGGCTCCAGCAGCTCGCGCTGCACCAGCCAGACGGCCAGCGGTACGATGAACTTGCCGGCCGGGACGCTGACGGTGGCCGGATCTTTTTTCGGCGCGCCTTCGACCGGCTCCACCAGGTGCAGCACCTGCCAGTCGTCTTCGACCACTGCGCGGCCCTTGATGATCAGGTTTTTTACAGCATCATGCATATTCATCTTCTCCAATCAGGCGGCCCGCTTCGGCAATCGGCGTGGCATATACAAATTCCTTGAACGGCGCAATGCCGAGGCGCTGCGTGGTGCTGGCGAAGCTCTCGTCTTCGAAGCGTTCGCGCACGTACACCTGCAGCAGGCGGCCGATTACTTCCGGCATTTGCAGCGCCGAGAACGACGGTCCGATAATCTTGCCGATGGCGGCGTTGTTGCCTTGCGCGCCGCCGATCGATACTTGATACCATTCGCTGCCGTCTTTATCGACACCGAGGATACCGATGCTGCCGACGTGGTGGTGACCGCAGGCGTTGATGCAGCCCGAAATATTTAGTTCGATCTCACCGATGTCGTGCTGGAAGTCGATATTGTCGAAGCGCTCCGCAATGGCGGCGGCGATCGGCAGCGACTTGGCATTCGCCAGCGAACAGAAATCGCCACCTGGGCAGCAGATCATGTCGGTCAACAGGCCGATATTCGGCGTCGCCAGACCGTGCGCCTTGGCTTCCTTCCACAGCGCGAACAATTGGGATTGCTCGACGTCGGCCAGCACCACGTTCTGTTCGTGCGTGACGCGCAGTTCGCTGAAGCTGTAACGCTCGGCCAGATCGGCCATGAAATCCATCTGTTCGGCGGTGGCGTCGCCCGGCGGCACGCCGGTTTTTTTCAGCGACAGCACCACGGCGGCGTAACCGGCGCGCTTGTGCGGCTTGACGTTGCGCTGCACCCAGTTGGCAAAGGCTTTGTTGCCTTCCTGTTGCGCCACGACGTCCACGTTGGCCAGCTCTTTGTAAGCGGGCGGCTGGAAGTAGTCGATCACGCGCTGCATTTCGGCGACGGTCAGGGTTTCCGGACCATCTTTCAGATCGAGCCATTCCTGTTCCACCTGACGCGTGAATTCTTCTACGCCGATGGCTTTCAGCAGGATCTTGATACGGGCTTTGTATTTGTTATCGCGGCGGCCATACTGGTTATACACGCGCATCACGGCTTCGGTATAGGTCAGCAGGTGCTGCCATGGCAGGAAGTCGCGGATCACGCTACCGATGATCGGGGTGCGGCCCATGCCGCCACCGGCCATGAACTTGAAGCCGATTTCGCCGGCCTTGTTGCGCACCACGGTCAGGCCGATGTCATGCACGGCGATGGCGGCGCGGTCTTCTTCGGCGCCATTGATGGCGACCTTGAATTTACGCGGCAGCGCGCTGAATTCAGGGTGGAAGGTCGACCACTGGCGCAGCACTTCGGCGTACGGACGCGGATCGATGATCTCGTCGGCGGCCACGCCGGCGTACGGGTCGGAGGTGGTGTTGCGGATGCAGTTGCCGGAGGTCTGGATCGCATGCATTTCGACCGAGGCCAGCTCGGTCAGGATGTCCGGAGTCTGCTCCAGTTCGACCCAGTTAAACTGGATGTTCTGGCGCGTGGTGAAGTGACCATAGCCGCGGTCATACTTGCGGGCGATATGGGCGAACATCCGCATTTGCTTGGCGGCAAGCAAGCCGTAAGGTACGGCGATGCGCAGCATATAGGCGTGGCGCTGCATGTACAGGCCGTTTTGCAGGCGCAGCGGCAGGAATTCGGCTTCCGTCAACTCGCCGGACAGGCGGCGTTCCACCTGATCGCGGTACTGGGCGATGCGCTCACGCACGATGAGATGGTCATATTGGTCGTATTGATACATGTTCTTCCTAGATAGTCACTGACTAGAATCCCCAAACTAGCGCTAATAGTAATAAACTTCGTCTTTATTCCATACGACTTAGTCTTTATTTGCTTATATGCGTATTCGGTATAAGCTATGACGCAATAATTTGACCATGAACAGCCTATGAATTTGCATCAACTGCGTTTTGTCCGCGAAGCGGTCCGCCAAAACTATAACCTGACTGACGCTGCCAAAGCCTTGTTCACGTCCCAGCCGGGGGTGTCGAAGGCTATTATCGAGCTCGAAGAGGAATTGGGGGTGGACATTTTCACGCGGCACGGCAAGCGCATTCGCGGCCTGACCGAGCCGGGCCGCCTGGTGCTGGCGTCGGTTGAGCTTATTATGCAGGAAATCGACAGCCTGAAACGCATCGGCAAGGAATACGCGGCGCAGGATAGCGGCAGTTTTACCATTGCCACCACGCATACCCAGGCCCGTTACACCTTGCCGAAGGTGGTGCAAGCCTTCATGCTCAAATTCCCCAAGGTAAGATTGTCTTTGTTGCAAGGCAATCCCCAGCAAATCGCCGAGATGGTGCAGCGCGATCAGGCCGACCTGGCCATCGCCACCGAATCGATTGCGGGCATCAATGGCCTGATTACCTTGCCATGTTATCAATGGGAGCATGTGGTGGTGGTGCCGCCCGACCATCCGCTGCAGCGTTCCAAGGCGGTGACGCTGGAAGAAATTGCCGCTTTCCCCATCATCACGTACGATGGCGCCTTTGCCGGCCGCAGCAAGATCGACCATGCGTT
>JBGSBQ010000163.1:0-7355 GCA_041730475.1 Sphingomonadaceae bacterium | reverse complement strand
GGCTAGCGTTGAGCTCGTTGCGTTCCAGCCAGCTGATCATGCTGCCGTCCGGACGGCGGATGCTGACCTGTGGCGGGACGTCCGGGCTGGAATAGGTGTCGACAAACACTTCGCCGTTGCGGGCAAACGCGGCATCGTGCCAGCCATCGCCCTGCGTGATGCGGGCCGGTTTGTTGGCGCTGCTGCCATCGAGCTTGAGCGTATAGGTCTGGCTATCGACCACCGCATCGCGGTTCGATTGCACAAACACGCGGCCGGATTTTTCATCGACGGCCAGAACGCGGTCGATGCCCCATTCACCACTCGAGACCGGGTGCAGCAGTTTGCCGTTCAGGTCGTACAGATACAGGTGCTTGCGGCCGCTGCGTTCGGACGACCAGATGAAATGCTTGCCGTTGCCGAGGAAGCGCAGGTCGTCAAAAATGCTGACCCAGGTCGGCGAGGTTTCGGTAATCAGCACGCGCTGCGCCAGCGTGGCGCCATCGACGGCCACCAGTTCCAGCGTCTTCTGGTCGCGGCTCTGGCGCTGGAACAGCAGCGTCTTGCTGTCGGCGCTCCAGTCGGCACGCACCAGATAGATGTCCGGGTTGGGGCCAAGGTCGACGTCGCGCTGTGCGCCGCTGGCGGGCGAGACAATCTTCAACTGCACCAGCGCATTCGGATCACCGGCAGCCGGGTAGCGCTGTTCCACCACGTCGGTGCGGTCGGCGAAGATTTCGAAGCGGCGCACCACCGGCACCGGCGCTTCGTCGTAGCGCTTTTAGGCGATGGCGCTGTCGTCCGGGGCCCAGTAGTAGCCGGTGGTCTGGCCCATTTCTTCCTGTGCCACGAATTCGGCTTCGCCATTGTGGACGGTACCGCCGCCGTCGCTGGTCAGCTGGCGTTCCTGGTTGCTGTTCAGGTCCAGCACGTACAGGTTCTGGTCGCGCACGAAGGACACATAGCGGCCCTTGGGCGAAATCTTGGGATCGGTGACATTGCCGCTGGCGACCATGCGCGCCGCAGCGGGCTTGCTGACATCGACCAGGTACAGGTTGCCGGCGATCGGCACCAGCAGCTGCTTGCCGTCTGGCGACCAGCTGTAACTGAGGATCCCTTTCAGGCTGGCGGTGCGCTCACGCTCGCGGCGCGCTTTTTCCGCGTCCGACAGGTTCTCGTTGGGCACCAGCTGCTGCGAATCGACCAGACGATGGGTGCTCTTGTCCTGCAGATTGTATTCCCACAGGTCGAGCTGGAACTGGTTGTCGTCGCGGCCGCGCAGGAAGGTCACGCGGGCGCCGTCGGGCGACACCTTGAGGCTGCGCGGGCTGGAGCCGCTCAGGGCCGGATCGGCATGAATACGGTCAAGGGTAAGGCGGTCGGCGCTGGCCGTTCCGCTGGCCAGCAAGGCCAGGAAGCAAAGAGTGAAACGCATAATGTCTCGGTAGGGTGGGAAACGGATATTGATTATCCGCAAGACGATACCAGACATCGGAGGCCCTGACGACCCGGCCGCATTGGGAATACGGCCGGGAAAACCGCTGTTTGTTCGGCCTGACTGCGCCGCTTACTGCGCGCGGTTGCCGAAACTCACGGCATAGGCGGGGAAGCGCATCGCCAGCACCGGATCCGCCGAGGGTTCAATCCCCTTTGGCAGGGAAACTGGGTTGTACAGGATCTTGGCCGCTTCCGCCTGGTGAGCGATGTTGGCGGTCAGGCTAATGGTGCCCAGTTCAACCACCTTGTTGGACGCCGCCCAGCTGACGGTCGGATCGGTCAGATTGTCGCCCTTGTTGGCCACCTGGGCGACCAGCTTGAAGTTGACCGGGCCCTTGGTGACGCGCGCCGGCAGTTCGTCCATCAGATAGTTGGGCGCGGGTTTGGCGCCCTCAGCCAGCGCATGTTCGCCCGCTTCCGGAATGATCTGGTAGCGGATATAGGCGCTTTGCTTCTTGGCATTGGTGAACTTGAAGGCGTTCACGCCGTAGAAGGCCAGGGTACCAAAGCTGTCCGGCGCGGGGCGCGGGGTCTGCACCCATTTCAGCGCGGCGGGATGGGCGCCGAGGAATTTTTCAATCGGACTGGGTTTGGCGGCATCCGGGCCGCTGGCGGCAACCGCCTGCAGCAGGGCCAGAAAATCTTCCGGCGTGGCGACCGGGAAGGAACTGGCCGAGATCGAGACGATATCGGTCGAGCTGCCGTCCGGCAGGGCAAAGCGGATCGCCATGCCGTGCGGGCTGGCGTTAGAATCGGCGTCCGGCAGCACCGGCACCCCGGTGGCATTGGAGAAGCGTACCGTCACTGGCACCGCCTTGAGGAAGTGCGGCGCAGCGCTGATGCCGCGCGCGGCTTTGGACGGGGTAAAGGTACCGGTCACCATCACACCCTTCGCATGGTTGGCGCGGTAGCCGGCGTGCGGGCCGCCGGACAGCTTGTTGAGCGCATCGACCAGCGCGGCGGGCAGCGGCTTTTCCTCCTCCGCGTGGGCGGCGGGCAGGGCGACGCCACAGCCCAGTGCAAACAGGAGTGCTACGGCAGTGTTGACTCGGGCATTCATGGTACGTTCTCCTCAGATGATTAGGACCAACGTACAATCTATCAAACAGGCGGCGGCCTGCCCCTCTGCCTTAAGGATGAGTTGGAAGGGCGCGCAGCCGTTGCAGCGAAAGACGGTGTAGCGACCAGCTCAGCAGCGTGGCCGCCACGCTCAGGCCAACCACCAGCCCGATCCAGAAACCGCTGGCGGCCATCGGCGCAGCCGGGCCGAAGGGCAGGGCGGAAGGCGCCAGTCCCAGCACATAGCCCAGCGGCAGCGCAAAGCCCCAGAACGCCAGCAACTGGATTTGCATCGGCTGGCGCGATACCTTGTACCCTCGGATCGCGCACGAGGTCGCCACCTGCGTTGCATCAGACAGCTGGAACAGCGCCGCGAACAGCAGCAAGTGCGCGCACAGTTCCTGCACGGCGGCATCGGAGGTATAGGCTTGCGCGATCTGGTAGCGGAATATGGTGATGAAAATTGCCGACAGCACCGCAAACACCAGCGACATCGCGACCCCGACCCAGGCCGCGAAACGGGCCCGCGCCGGATTGCCTTCGCCCATGGCCTGGCCGACCCGGGTAATCAGGCCGATGCCAAAGCTAAGCGGCACCATGAACACCAGTGACGAGAAATTCAGCGCGATCTGGTGCGCCGACATCTGCACCACGCCAAAGCGCGCAATCAGCAGGCTGACGGCGCCAAAGGCGCTCACTTCAGCAAAATAGGTGATACCGATCGGTACCCCAAGGCGCAGCATGGAACGGATCTCCGGCCAGTGCGGCCCTTCCCAGTGGCTGAACGGATAGGTCGCGCGATATGCCGGGGACCAGCGTATCCACAGCAGCATGGCGCCCAGCATCAGCCACATGCACAAGCCAGTGGCCACGGCGCAACCGACGCCGCCCAGCGCCGGCAGGCCGAACTGGCCGAAGATCAGCAGCCAGTTGACCAGCACATTGAACACCAGTCCAAGGATGGCGATGACCATCACCGGCATGGTCTGGTTGATGCTGGTGCTGTAGCCATATAGCGCGCGGTAGGCGGCAAATGGTGGCAGACCGATGCTGATCACGTGGACGAACAGCTTGGCCTGCGCCAGCACATGCGGCGTCAGATACAGATGGTCGAACAGCAGCGTGGCCAGGTTGGCCAGCAGCGCGGCGATCACGCCGACGCCCAGTGCCTTCCACAGCGACTGCCGCACCGCATGCGGAATGCGGCCGTATTCAGCGGCGCCGACATCGTGCGCCACTACGCTGTTAATCGCCATCATGGTGCCGCTGACGGTGACCAGAATGATGGACCAGATCGACGCCCCCAGCGACACCGCCGCCAGTTCATCGGCGCTGGCGTGCCCGGTCATGGCGACGTCGGCGACGCCCATGCCGACCGTAGCGAGCTGCCCGATCAGCATCGGCCACGCCAGTTTCCACAGCGCGGCGGCTTCGAGTTTGATGTTCGGCAGGGTAAAGGTGGTGGGCATGGACGGCTCGGACGGCGAAACCCGTGATTTTACTGTGGATAGCTGTGCGCCGCCGGCCGTTCTGCTACGGCACCAGGCGGCAACCGGTCGCGTTTGGTAGTAAGCTTGTCCTTGTGGCCACGAGGTCGGCGGCCTTCTATTACGGGGAAACGATTGTGGAATACAAGGACTCTAACGGACTATCCCACCCGTTCAATAGCCAGTAGGGTTAGATCGTTGACACACCCTGCCGCGCAAAATGAGCGCGAAAAATGTGAAATTTTATATAATTAATTTCACATTTAAAAACGCAAAAGCGCCCATTATGGGCTAATGCTGTTCAGTTAAAGTGCCGCAGCGGGCCCTTGCACCCCAGGACCAGACCTGGGGTCAGACCCGCCGGGTCTGACCCCGGCTTTGCGTCGGCGGGGTGTGCCAGCCAATCTGCGCCTTAACTGAACAGCATTACCCATTATGGGCGCTTTTGCTATCTGGGCTGCACGGATTACTTCTTAGCAATCTCTTTGCGCAGCGCACTGCTCACTACTTCGATCTGGGCGTCCAGCTCACCCGCTGATACCGCAGCCTTCAGCGTTTCCAGCGTTGGAATTAGGTCTTCCTGCTTACTCAGTTCGATAGCAACCTTACCTTTTGCCAGTTCCAGCGGTTTAGTACCGTATTTGACGACCAGGCACAGCTTGCCGCTGTCATCCGTAAACCACCATGGCTTAACACGCTTCGGCATTTCGATGCGCTTGCTTTCGCCGGACGTTTGGTCTTTCACGGTCCGCATGCGCGTTGGTGCGTATACGCTGCCGTCTTGCTGTGCTTTACAGCCATGAACGGCCGTTATGTATTCGTGCGCAACTGGCGGCTATCGATCACTGCGGGGATACTCAACAACTCAAGTCCTCCCCCAAAAAAAGAACCTAATATTGAAAATTACTGGTTATCGGGCGGCACTGTCGCAATAATCTCAAGTAAATGCTCGGCGTGAATGCCGGCTGTAATCAAATGTTGTCGCGCCCATGCCAAGCGCAACCACGGATCAAGCAATGTCGGTTCGGCCAGCAGCAACTCAACCGCTGCTGTTAAATGGCTTCCCGGGCAGCATTGAATCAGTGTGGCGAGTACTGCCGCGCTGATCTCATTTTTTTGCTGAAGCAAATGAACTGCACTTTCCGGTTTCCACTCCCACAAACATGTCGCTGCAGCATGGCTCAGGATGTGATGATCCAGGTAACCGACAAGCGCCGGAGCAGCGCTTGGGCCGAAACGCCTAAAAAACAAGAGACTGCCGCTATATCCGATGCCCAGTGCATTCTTTGGCAGCGCTTGAAGTAAAGGCGCCCTGAACTCTGGCGGCAATGATTCTGGCACCAGCGCCAAGTAAAGGCGACCAGCATCGCTCAGCGGGTCCAGCGCATTGGATGGTGTTAACTGCTCCAGCAACCAACGCCGTACCTGAGATATGCGAACAATAATTCGATCCTTCCCAGCCCGTTCAAACTCCAAAAATGACGGCCATAACCTGAACGCAACCTCAGCCTTGTCAACTTCAATCCTCTTTAGCAATCGTTCATACACCCAGGTTCTATGATCAACATTAGTCAGCAGTTCCTGCCACCAAACAGATTCAGCCGACCACGCACCGCGCGCAGCCTTTCCCAGCAGTGCCATTTTCAAGATACGAGGAGCATCCGCAACAGGCCGCTCCAGGTCTTTCACCCATTGATCGGCAATGAAGAAAAAATTAACCCATGCCGGTGAAAGTTGTTCGCAATCCTCGTCTGGCCATAAATTGGATAGCCAATGTGGCGGCTCTGGCAAGGATGTGCTCCAACCGGGAAATAGCCAATTTTCCGATATCGGGCTCGGCGGTTCCGGGAGCAGGCTCCAGGCCCAGCAGGCGGCAATCCATTCAAGTTGCTCATCTTGCGAAGTGGTTGGCCTTGTCCACGGTTCGGGAATCGACCACCCGAGTGCCGTAACATCAAGCCTTCCCAGTACGCCTTGCGCGATAGACATGAGTGCCGGAATTTGTGCCGGAGAAATTTCTTCCGCCTGCCCGATACGCCGGGCTACCGCCATGAACAATGCTTCGACGGCGCCAATTGCAACAGCAGAATCTGGCGCTTCTTGACTTAGTCTTTCTGCAACGCTGACCAAACTCAGGAATGAAACTGCGTCCAGCGCAGCATCCACTATCAGCCTGCGCTCTACATCAAAACAAGCCAGCGCCCAGGATGCCACAGGCTCCTCTGTAATCTGCCGCATCAGGCGATCCCGCAGGACAAGGCTTGCCAAGGTACTGTGCTGAAAATCAAAATAGCCGCGCCGCACTTGCTTGATCAGTCTACTGGCGAGCAAAGCATCAGGATTGCCGGCATCCAGCCTATTTGCAAGCAGCTCAACCGCCTTTTTTCGCCCGGCCACATTTTCTATATTCGCAATAGCACACAAGTCGTCCCTAGTTATCAACGCCGCACCCGGCGTGGCAAGCGAAAGCCATGTCTCCATTGGCAAGGCTCCTTTCCAAGGCAATTCCCGGCGCTGCCAGCGCGCCTCAGCTAATTGCTTGACATGAAAAATTAGAGAAGGATTTTCTTTTGAAAAGAGCAACCCTGCCAACTTGGTGCCGGCAACAGCGTCCGTGGCGCCAGGAAATTTTATACGGCTGTGGTGTCCCATACGACACAGTTGCATCATGTCTGTGGCGGTGAAAAACCATTCACCGCGCGGATCAAAGCAACTTAGCCAGTCGCTCACACTTTGCTCAGAAAACAAGCTGTCAATGTCATGCCGGCCTATATATCCGTCCACCCATTTCAGCAACCGAATCCGCCAGTCGGGAAGCCATGTCCATGTCCAGCGCGTCAAGTCAGCAGAAGGTCCCGATCGGTTGAAGCGCCGGCGATTCCATTCTGGCTGATTGGGCGTACGCTCCTCCCATCCCAAATACTCACATGAACTGGTTTCCTCGCGTACTGGCAGCATGAAAGATGCAATGATCAATGTGCCAGCACTGTCCGGCCTAAGCGCCAGCGCGGCCAGATCTTCATCCCCGCCGTCGACCCGCACCGAAACAATCAACGGCTTTTGGCTCAGCAAACGACTACCAACATCAGCCAACCCTTCGACAAATACAACCTCAAAGTTCCCACTGGCGGCCAATGACTTCGACAACAACTGGCGCTCCAAATCATCTGCCACATGCAGCCAATCCATTTCGTACGGCGAGCGCTGAGTCCAAGGTGAGGGATTTAGCCAATGATCCAGAGTGGCACGACTGAGACTCTTAGGATTTTTTTGAGTCTCATCGATTTGCTCGGCAGCCAAGTAAAGTGGACCCGTCAGTCAAGACACTCTGCC
>JBGSBQ010000162.1:0-7383 GCA_041730475.1 Sphingomonadaceae bacterium | reverse complement strand
CCCAAGCTGGGCGGCGATCCGGTGGCGGTGGCGCGCGCCGTCAGCGCCCTCAACGCCGGCCTCGGCAAGCCGCTGCTGACCTGCTGGATGGGCGACGCCCAGGTCGGCGAAGCACGCAAGCTGCTGACCGCCGCCGGCCTGGCCTCGTTCCGTACGCCGGAAGCGGCGGTCGATGGCTTCAGCAATATCGCCTCCTTCTACCAGAACCAGCAACTGCTACACCAGACCCCGCCCCCCTTGTCGCAACTGGCCCAGCCCGACCTGGAAGGCGCGCGCCTGCTGATTGAAGGCGTGCTGGCCGAGCGCCGCAAGGTGCTGACGGAAATGGAATCGAAGGCGCTGCTGGCCGCCTTCCACATCCCGATCACGCAAACCATCCTGGCCCGCAGCGCCAGCGAAGCGATGCTGATCGCCAGCCAGATCGGCTATCCGGTGGCGCTGAAAATCGACTCGCCCGACATCGCCCACAAGTCCGACGTGCAGGGCGTGGTGCTGAACGTGCTGAATGCCGCCACGGTGCGCGACACCTTCAACGACATGATGGCCACCGTGGCGCGGCTGGAACCCAAGGCCCGCATCAATGGCGTGACGATCCAGAAAATGGCCGGCAAGCGCCACGGCCGCGAACTGTATATCGGCATCGTCACCGACCACCTGTTTGGCCCGGCCATCAGTTTCGGCGCCGGCGGCACCATGATCGAACTGATTAATGACCGCGCCGTCGAACTGCCGCCGCTGAACCTGTTCCTGGCCCAGCGCCTGATCGCCCGGGTACGCTCGGCCGAGATGCTGGGCGAATGGCGCGGCGCACCGGCGGTGCAGCGCGAAGCGGTCGAACACATGCTGCTGCGCGTGTCAGAAATGGTGTGCGAATTGCCGCAGCTGCGCGAAATGGACATCAACCCGCTGATCGTCGACGAACATGGCGCACTGGTGGTCGACGCCCGCATCGTGATCGGCGCGGCGCCGCCGTCAGCCCACATCTACGACCATCTGGCGATCCTGCCCTACCCGTCCAGCTACACCCAGGTCTGGCCGATGCGCGGCGGCGACCAGTACACGCTGCGCCCGGTGCAGCCGGACGACGCCTCGATGCTGCAGGATCTGGTGCGCGGGCTGTCGGAAAAATCGCGCTATTACCGCTTCGCCTCGTCGCTGCGCGAACTGTCGGTGCCGATGCTGGCGCGCTACACGCTGATCGACTACGACCGCGAAATGGCGCT
The DNA here is from genome assembly GCA_041730475.1 of Sphingomonadaceae bacterium. Lineage (GTDB taxonomy): Bacteria > Pseudomonadota > Gammaproteobacteria > Burkholderiales > Burkholderiaceae_D > Rugamonas. The sequence goes on along the minus strand of JBGSBQ010000162.1, from coordinate 6,160 downwards.
GGTGGCAGTACGCACCGTGCGCACGCCGGGAGCAGACGGCGAATTCACCGAGACCGACTCCATCATCGGCGTGTCACGCTACATCGCCAACCCGGACCACAGCAGCTGCGAATTCTCGCTGCTGGTCGATGACCGCTACAGCGGCCAGGGTCTGGGCACCCGGCTGATGCTGGGCATCATGGACGTGGCGCGCGACAAGGGCCTGAGCCAGATCGACGGTCTGGTGCTGGTGAAGAACAGCGGCATGCTGAAGCTGATGGCCAGCCTTGGCTTCCAGATCCAGCCCTACGACGAGGATCCCGACTTCCGCTTGTGCAGCAAAGCGCTGTGATTGTGCGCTAACACGCAGGTGCCGCAACAATAGTGACATTGTGTGAACATTTCCTAAACGTAACGGACTATACTCCATGGCTTCGTTATAGGTCCCGACAGCGCCACGCATCCGCGCGACGGCAGGGATCGGAATCAGGATATGGACGCATATACACTGCTTGTGGTCTCGGCGCTGGCCGGGCTGATCATGGCTGCCAGCATGGCGCTGCTGCACCGCGCCGGCTCGCGCGCGCCCTGTCTGCTGGACTGGACCGCGGCCGGACTCTGCTTTCTGGCCTCGAACGGCGTGGCCTTGCTGGCCACCCGCGCCACACTGCCGTATGCGATTGCCCCGGTGCTGGCCAACCTGCTGTATTTCGGCGGCCATTACCTGATCCTCGGCGGCCTGCGCCGCCATCTGGGCCTGCGGCCGCGCTACGACTGGCTGCTGCTGCTGCTGGCCGGCGTCGCCGTGCTGCACGGCCTGCCCTACACCCAAAGCTCGGTGCTGCACCGGCTGCTGGTGCTGACGCCACTCCTGACCGGCATTAACGCCAGCGTTTTGTGGCTGCTATGGCGCCTGCCGCAGGATGAAGCCAAGCCGTCCTATTTGCCGCTGGCCGTGGTGGAAGCCGGCTTCATGGCCTGGCAGGTCGGGCGCGCCCTGTTTCTGGCGCTGGGCGACGGCGCTCCGCTGACGGTGTTCGGCAGCGAAATCCCGCAGACGGTGGGCGCGCTGGTGGTGCTGGCCTTCCTGTCGCTGGGTACGATGAGCTGCGCGATGATCGTGATCCGGCGTCAGGAACTGGCGCTGCGCAATGCCTCGCTGACCGACAGCCTGACGGGCTGGCTGAACCGGCGCGCCCTGCAGGACGTCGCCGAACGCGAATTCCAGCGCAGCCGCCGCAGCGGCGCCACCTTCCATTTCCTGACCTTCGACATCGACCACTTCAAGTCCGTCAACGACCAGCATGGCCACGCCATCGGCGATGCGGCGATCCGCCATGTGACGACGCTATCGGCGCTGGCCTTGCGCGGCTACGACGCCACCTTCCGCATCGGCGGCGAAGAATTCGCGGTGCTGATTTCCGGCGACGGCCTGTTCGAAACGCGCCAGATCGGCGAACGCCTGCGCGAGCTGATTGCCCGCACCCCGCTACTGATCGAAGGCCGCCAGATCGCCCTCACCGTCAGCATCGGCGTGGCCGCCAGCGCCAGCGCCGACCAAAGCTGGGACGCGCCGCTGCGACGCGCCGACCAGGCCCTGTACTACGCCAAAAAAACCGGTCGCAACCGCCTGACGGTCTACGGCGAGGATCTCGGCAGCAGCCACGGCGCCCAGCTGTGTCCCGCCTGACCCCTGACCTGCTCCGTCGTTCCCGGGCACGCGGGAACCCATACGACACCAGCGACCAGGCAGCGCCGCGCAGTGCACTACTTCGAGCGCACCGCCACCACCTCAATTTCCACCAGCGCCTCCGGCACCACCAGCGCCGCCACCTGCACCGTAGCGCGGACCGGCTTATTGGGCTGGCCCGCCGTGCCGAAAAACTGTTTATACGCGTCGTTCATGCCAGCGAAATCGAGCTTGCCACCGTCCGCCACCAGATACACCCGCATCTGCACCACGTCGCCCATGCCCAGTCCCTGCTCCTTCAGCGTGGCCTCGAACTGGTGCAGGATGCTCAGCGTCTGGCTGCGCGTATCGCCCTGAATTTTCTTGCTGCCGTCAGCCGCTGGCGTGGAGGCAGCCAACGCGCCCGATAAATACAAGGTGTCGCCGGCCCAGACCCCTCCCGCGATCATGCTCTGTGCTGCGCCGAAACGCTTGACCGGGGTCTGGGCCTGCGACGACGTCGCCAGCAGCGACAACACGGCGGCGGTCAAAATAAAGATCAGGGATTTCATGCTGCTCCTTTCAGTGGAAAAAATCGCTCAGGCGCGCACCCGCGCTGCCAGTTGTTCAATCGTGCGATGCGCCGACAGGATGGCACCTTCCTGCCACGACATCAGGTTGCTCAGATGTTCGCCGGCAAAGTAGATCGCACCATCCGGCTCCAGCAAGGTGCGGTAGCTGCCGCCACGCTGCTGCGGCGTCCACTCGGCCCAGGAGCCGGCGCTGTAGGGCACCTTGGACCAGGCCACGCAGACGCCGTCGCGCAGCTTGCTGGCATAGCCGGCATGCAGTTTCTCACCCGACGCCAGCGCCAGCCGCTGCGCCACGCTGTAGCGGCCCATGTCGTCCTGCGGCAGCACGCCAAAGGTGTAGGAGCCGACCAGCACGCCGTCGCGCTGGCCGATGCCATGCGACGGGTACAGGATCTGGGTGATCTCGCGCGACGTCCATGACAGGCCGCCGTAGATGCCCTCATCCTGCTCCCACCAGCGGCGCGGCGCGTAAAACGCCGTCTTGGCCGAAGTCGCATAGCGCACCTCGGCGATGGCGGCCCGGTAGGCCGGTGCCAAGTCATGCGCCAGCGTCTTCAGCACCGACATCGGCAGCGTGCAGATCACATACTCGCTGTCGAGCACATGCCGCGTGCCGTGCTGGTGATACACCACGCGCGCGCCGCTGGCGGTCTTGCGGATCTCATCGACCACGCTGTCGTAGCGCAGCAACTGGTGGACGCGGCGCGCAAACGCGCGCGCAATCTGGTCCATGCCGCCCACCGGTTGCAGCATGGTGGCGGCCTGCTCATAGCTTTCGGGGAACGCCGCCTTGTACTCCCAGTATTCGGCCTTCAGCAATTCCGACAGCGGCAACGGCGCCCGCACGGTACCGAAGTTCAGCGCCGCACCGGGCGGCTCCAGATAGCCGGCGCGCTCGCTGCCCTGATAGCGGCCGTCGCGCAGGTCGCCAAAGGTCGCCAGCGCCGCTTGCAGGCGCTCGCGGTCTTCGGCGCTGAGGGTCTGATCCAGCCCGCCGCTCGAGACCGCCTTGGCCAGCAATTCGGAGAACAGCCCGCGCGCGCCGCCAGCGGCCGCCCGCCGAACACCTGGTCATCCTGCAGGTAGGCGGCGCGGTTATCGTTCATCATGATTTCCAGCGCCACCCCGAATTCGCGGCAATAGCCCAGCACCGCCTGGTGATGGTGCGGGATGCGCGCCGGTCCGGCATTAAAATACAGGTGTGGCGCCTGCGGCCACAGCACCCGCTGGCTGCCATCGCTCTGCCGCACGGTATCGCCGCCGCGAATGGTCCAGTTACGGCCGCCAGGACGGCTGCGCGCCTCCAGCAGCGTGCAGCGAAACCCAGCCTTCTGCAATTCATAGGCGCAGGTCAGGCCGGCCACGCCGGCGCCCAGAATGGTGATGCGCTGGCCGCCGCCGCACCACTGCTGCGGGCCAGATGCAACAGACAACGGCGGCGCGTGATGGCGTGCTCGGCTGGCATACATCCCCCTGTCTTTTTGTCATGGGAAATATAGCACTACGAACACAACACCATGCAAAAAACTTGCGGGGTTCCGTTCACTGCCGCCATTTTCTCTATCCACCAGAAAATACAATCTTCATCATTTGCAATATTAATAATTTAATAAAATTCTCACCAATTGCAGTAATTGATAGTCCGCAGTCACATTTAAAAATATTTTTTCACCAACGTATAAGCAAATGCGATATCATTGTTTTATTGCCCTGTGGAACTTCTATGTTTATATCGCGATTGAATCAGTCTGCCTCCGTGCTTTCCCTGCTGGTCTGCGCTGTCGCCTTGAGCGCCTGTGCCACGCCACCCGCCTTGCCACCGGCACCACCCAGCCTGAGCGACAGCCCCGACCTGTCGGCCTACCGTACGCTAGAAATCCAGTCGAATGCGAACGCCAAGCGTCAGGTGCTGGCAGCCCGTTTCGTGGCGGCCGGCGCCTATCTTGAGCTCGAGCCAGCCCCGAACGGCGCCAGCCAGCGGCTCTACATCCAGGTCGAGCAATGCGCCAATGATGCCGACCCGCAGTGCCCGCGGCGCTACATGCTGAATGGCGATATTCAAGCGCTGGCAAGCCCGCTGAAGTGCTACATCCAGATCCGCAATGACGTCAACAGTGGCTATCTCGGCCAGGCGCTGCAGGGTCTGTGCCAGGATAGTTATCACCGTTCATATTCCGCCACAATTTCTAAATAATTAATAAAAATGAAAATAAAGATACTATCGCTGTTTATTACTTCAGTTTTAATATTTACTGGTTGCGATTCTGGCCCATTGGCCAGTGCCGATAGTATTCGTGGCCATGCGGTACAAAGCCTGGAACAAAAGAATTTCACCGATGCGGCAAAAAACGCCGAAGAGTTAATTAAAAAAACACCGGACAGCTACGACGCCTATTTCCTGCTGGCGCAAGCCCGGGCCCAGCTGGGCGACAAGAATGCCGCCCTCGCCGCACTCGAAACGGCGATCAAAAAAGGCTACAAGGATGATCAGGCAATCAATGCCAATGCCAATCTGCAATCCCTGCATGGCATGGCCGCCTACGACGAACTGATGGGCCGCGCCTTCCCGCGCGCCGCGCCCGTCAGCAGTGGCGCCACGGTCGGCATCACCGAGACCAGTTCCGGCACCGTGATCCGGGCTGGCGACGTCAGCGTCGAACTGCCGAAAGACAAGTAAAACAAGTAAGCCAGGTAAGCCATTCACCACCAACCCGGCCCGGCCGGACGAGGACATCACATGCACAGTATGATCAAACACGCCATTTGTGTGGCGGTGGGGACGCTTGCGCTCAGCGCTTCGGCACAGGATGCCGTCATCGGCGAAGGCCGGGCCCCGCTCGGCGCCGGCACGGCCGGCTCGATCCGCAATGCGGCCAAGCAGGAAGCGGTGCGCGACGCGGTGCTGAAAGCGATCAAGGATGCCACCGCGCTCGACGCCAGCGATGACCGCTTTGCCGGCATCGTGGCCGAAGTGGCCAAGCAGATGCGCGACATCCGCGTCGCCTCCGAAGAATCGGTCGGCAATGAGCTGGTGACGCGGGTCTCGGTCGTGGTCGACCGCAAGCAGATCAAGAACGCCATTCGCGGCACCGATCTCGACAAACTGAACGACCGCTCCTTCGGCATCCTGATGCTGGTCGATGAATTCGTCACCAGCAGCCGCGACCTGAACCTGCCGCTGGAAGAACTGGTGGAAATGAAGTACGACGCCGGCTCCTCATTCCGCGACAAGTCGGTCAAAGCGCAGTCGGCCAGCGCCTCGTCCAGTTCGGCGGTGGGCTACAGCGCCAGCGTCAACGCCGCCAGCAGCTCCAACGCACGCGTCAGCGGCCAGTCGCAATCGGCGCTGGCCGCCAGCCACGGCGATGCCTCGCTGGCCGCCGCCTCGCGCTCCAGCCTGCAAGCGTCGAACAGCAGCGCCTCGGCGCTGTCGGCGCGTGAAAACTATGCCGCCGCGGCACAATCGAAATCGGCCAGTGCCGCCATCGATGCCAAAAATGTCGCCGCCGCCAGCCATGAGACGGCCAGCTACAAGAAGCTGGTCAAGTATCAGGACAATTCCAAACCGACCAGCCACCCGCTGTTCCTGAACGAATTCGCCGGCCGCCTGCGCGACTATGACCTGCGCCTGCTCGATGCCAGCAACGCCAAGAGCAAATACTTCGGCGACAAACCGATCAATCTGGCGCTGCTGTCGAATGGCGCCGAAATGGCCAAGTTCAGCGAGTACGCGCGCACCAAGGCCAATGCCGACTTCCTGATGGTTGGCTCGGCCACCGTCATCGCCGGCGAGCGCAACCCGGCCACCAACGAACTGGCCTGCGTGGTCAATGCCGAGGTCAAGACCTTTGCCACCGCCGGCGGCGAGCTGATCGCCTCGATGGCCGAGAGCACCCAGGCCAGCGGCCCCAACATCGAA
>JBGSBQ010000161.1:0-7395 GCA_041730475.1 Sphingomonadaceae bacterium | reverse complement strand
ACATGCAAGCGTTCACCCTTGCGTATCAGCTCGTCGCTGCGCTCATACACATTGCGGCAGCCCGTTTCGGCCAGCTAGGCTTGGACGATAGGAATTTTCCACGCTTGCACGCCGCCCGTCTGAAACTGGCAGATCAGATAGCCATCGACGCCGCCCCAGCTGTCGACCAGCAGGCCGGACAAGCCGTCCTCGTCGCCGCGCACCACCGGCACCAGCGCGTTCGGCCCGGCTTTTTGCACCAGCGCCGCGCGCTTGGCGATCGCCGTCTTGACGCGCCGTTTCATCATCGCGTGGTCGACCGGCTCGTCTTCCTTGTAGCTCCAGACCCGGGCCCGGATCTGTGAGTGGGCGTTGTAGGCAGCCCGCGCGATGAACTGGCGCGATGACGACTGCACGATGGCGGTCGAACCGGGCTTGGATTTTTCCTGCGGTTTGCCATCGACGCGCTCGATCGCGGTCGGGTAGATCCATGGGTCGCCGGCCAGCAAGGTCTTTTCCTTGCCTTGTTTGATAGTGATGATAAGCATGTGGTACTGGGTTCCGTGTAGCGTGCTGCAGCGCAGCGCAATACCGGCATGATACCTCATGCCGCCTTCCATTCCGCCAACGCTGCATTCTGCGCCGCGTTGCGCGCCGTCTGTCGCAGCGCGCTGTCGGCGCGGCGGCGGCGCCGCTACCATGCACTCCATGTTCAACCGTTCACTGCTTTCAAGGAGACCACCATGACCTTTACCGCCTCGCTGCGCCCGCTGGGCGCCCTGCTGCTGGCCACCACCCTCGCCTGCCTGGTGCCCGCCCACGCCGCGCCGCTGAGCTGGGGGCATGGCGAGCACGTGCAGGGCAATGGCACGCTGAGCCGGCAGAACCGGGAGCTGGGTCATTTCACGGCGCTGTCGACCAGCCTGGGCGGCCATGTCGAAATCCGCCTCGGCAAGACGGAGAGCATCAGCATCGAGACCGACGACAATCTGCTGCCGCTGATCGAGACCGTCATCGAGAACGGCACGCTGCGCATCCGGCAGGTGCGCAAGGACTTGCAACTGGAACCGCGCAGCCTGAAGATCGTGGTGCAGGCCAAAGACATGGAGCGTATCGCCGTTGCCGGCAGCGGCACGGTGGTGGCGGAACGCCTGCAGGCGCCCAAGCTGGGCTTTGATATCGGCGGCTCGGGCGCGATCCAGGTACGCAATCTGGAGGCGCAGGCGGTCGCCATTTCGCTCGGCGGCAGCGGCGAACTGAAGGCCAGTGGCAAGGCCGAACAGGTGCAGGTGTCGATCGGAGGCTCGGGCAAGGTGCAGGCTGGGCAACTGCAGGCGCGCGATGTCATGGTCAGCATCGGCGGTTCAGGGCAGGCCACCGTCGCCGCCAGAACCAGCTTGAATGTCAGTGTCGCCGGCTCCGGCGACGTGGCGTATTACGGTGACCCGCAGATCACCAAAAGCATACTCGGCTCCGGCGCCCTGAAGCGGCTGGGAGCCGCGCAATAAAGCCAGCTACTGCGGCGCAGCCGGTCCCGGGGGGATGTCCAGCACATCAACCGCCGCCGCGCCGCCGACCATCTGCTGTATCCAGCCTTGGATGCAATCGACGTCGGCGGCCGTAATTTTCCCGCCCGCCGACGCAGGAAGTACGCCGAGTTCATGTGTGACAAGTAACTGCAAAAAATCCCGCGCAGCCTGCAATGCCGCTTCTTGTCGCCCTTCTTGTCGCCCTACTTGCCGACCGCGCTCAAAGCCCTGCTGGTCGCCGCGCTGGATGGCCTCCTCTTCCAGCAAGTCTTCGTAGCGCTCGTATTGAATGTGCATCATGATGTTGATCTCCTCCAGATCACCGCCTGTTGGTATCTTAGTCATGCGAAAAGCGCGCTGCAAGGTCAACTGTATCCAGCGCGTCACGCTGTCCCGCACCGGCGCCATATCAGCCTGTTGCAGGCGCTCCGCGACGCGCACGAGCACGGCCTTGATCGCCGCGTCGCTGCGAGCACCGATCAGGTCAAACAGCGCGCACACCAGATTCTCATTGGCACCGTGCCGCCGCGCGTGATCGATCAGCAGGTACCGCTGCGCCGGCTGAAACGCTTCCAGCCCGGCCGGCGCTGGCAGCATCAGTCCGGCCAGACCCACGCCTGCGGCACGCAGCCGAGCAACAGCTCCCGCACCAGTTCCGGGTGGGCGAACAACTGCTTGTAGTGGCTGTCAGGCGTGGCATGCATGGGCAGATGGTTGTCCGCAAGCGATGGCAACACGCTTGGCACTGCGCAAGCGCACGCCAAAAAAACCCGAGAAATATATGCCAGAAATTTACGCTGGTTGAAGTGCCGAGCTGGGGGTAAGCCCGATATACTGGCCGCTCAACTCATCAATAGGGAGAACCGCTTGAATATCCTCGCCTCGTCCGTCCGCCGCGCACTGGCGCTGCCGGTGCTGGTGCTGGCTGGCGCCGTCGTTGCCGCGCCGGCCCCCGCCGCCGCGCCCGTCACCGCCATCAAGGCCGCCCACATGCTCGACGTCCGCAGCGGCGCCCTGCTGGATAACGCCGTGGTACTAATCAGCGGCGAGCGCATCACGGCGGCCGGCAGCAAGCTGGCGATCCCGGCTGGTGCCACCGTTATCGATCTCGGCAACAAGACCCTGCTGCCCGGCCTGATCGACATGCATACCCACCTGACCGGCAATCCGGAAGATTCGGGCTATTCCTCGGTCGCGATTTCGGTGCCACGGGCCACGCTGACCGGCGCCAAGAATGCGCGCCTGACGCTGCAAGCGGGCTTCACCACGGTACGCAACGTGGGCGCCGAAGGCTATGCCGACATCGGCCTGCGCGACGCCATCAATGACGGCGACGTGCCCGGCCCACGTATCGCCGCGTCCGGCCCGGCGCTCGGCATCACCGGCGGCCACTGCGACGACACCATGCACGCGCCCGAATACAAATCGGTTGCCACCGGCGTTGCCGATGGCGTCGACGAAGTCATGAAGCGGGTGCGCCAGAACATCAAATACGGCGCCGACGTGATCAAGGTATGCGCCACCGGCGGCGTGCTGTCCTTCGGCGACGATCCACGCACCTCGCAATACTCGATGGACGAAATGAAAACCATCGTCACCGAAGCGCACCGTCTGGGCCGCAAGGTTGCCGCCCACGCGCACGGCGGCGACGGCATCCGGGTCGCCGTGCTGGCCGGCGTCGATTCGATCGAGCACGGTTCCTACATCGACGAAGAAGGCATCAAGCTGATGAAGGAACACAAGACCTGGCTGGTGCCAACCGTCTATCTGGGCGACTGGCTGATCGACAATGCCGAAGCCATCAAGCTGCCCGGCCCGCTGCTGGACAAAGCCAAAACCGTGTTGCCGATGGCGCGCGTCAACATCAGCAAGGCCATCAAGGCCGGCGTGCCGGTCGCCTTCGGCACCGATTCAGCCGTCTACCCGCACGGCCTGAACGGGCGCGAATTCGCGGTGCTGGTGAAGCTGGGCATGACGCCGCTGCAAGCGATCCGCAGCGCCACCGTCAACGCCAGCGAGTTGCTGGGCTGGCAGGACAAGGTTGGCTCGATTGACGCCGGCAAGTTTGCCGACCTGATCGCCGTGGACGGCGAACCGCTGAAAGATGTCCGCACGCTGGAACGCGTGCAGTGGGTAATGAAAGGCGGCGCGGTCGTCAAATAAACGGCCCCGTCATGCAACCAGGCCCGGATTGGTTCCGGGCCTTTTTTATCAGTGTGCTGCGCCAGCGCTGTAATTCAGCGGCTTGACCGGCACCTGCACCTCCAGCGTTTCAGCCTTTTTACCCTTGCGCTGGATCACCAGCGTCAGCGGCACCTGCTCGCCCTCTTTCAACTGGCGCTTCAGCTCCATCAGCATGACGTGATAGCCGCCCGACGCCAGTTCCACCGGTTTACCGGCTGGCAGGTCAATGCCATCGACAGCATGCATCTTCATCATCTGGCCGTCCATCTTCATTTCATGGATTTCGACCACGCCCGCCACGCTGGAACGCACTGCCAGCAGGCGCGCATCCTGGACCGACTGCAATTGCATGAAGGCGCCGGTCGACTTGGCCGCCGGCACCGTGCCGCGTATCCATGGATCCTTGACGCTGACCTGGGCCAGTGCCGATACCGACACCAGCGTCATCGACAACCACACTGCTAGCTGTTTTTTCATGATTAGCGCTCGCCTTTAAACGTTTCGCGGCCGATTTCGACCGTGGTGGTGCCATCGGTCAGCCAGATCTGACCGTCCTGGATCGTGCATTGCAGTTGCATGGAACGCTGGGCCATCTTGGCCAGCGCCTCGGTGGCGTCGGCCGGCAGGTTGATAACGGTCAGGTTCTTGCAGCGTTCGACCTTGTTGGCAATCTGCTTCCACCAGATGTGGCTGGTCGCGCTGTAACTGTACACATAGACGTGCTCGGAACGGCCGCAGGCTTTCAGGATCACCTTCTCGTCCGGCTGGCCGACTTCGATCCACAGTTCAATCGCGCCGGTCAGGTCCTTCTGCCAGATATCCGGCTCTTCGACGTCGAACAGTCCCTTGGTAAAGGTCAGCGCTTCATTGGCGTGGATCGCAAAGGCGACCAGCCGCACCATCATGCGTTCGTCCGTTTCCGACGGATGGCGGGCCAGCGTCAGCGACTGCGTCTCGTAAAAGTTGCGGTCCATGTCCGCAATTTGCAGATCGGCTTTGTAGATTGTTGCTTTGAGGGCCATCGGGTAAATCTCTAAAATAATATAAACAGTTTATTTGAATACGACAGTCTTGGCGCCGTTCTGCAGCACGCGGTGCTCGACGAACCACTTGACGGCGCGCGCCAGCACCACGCACTCGACATCGCGGCCGATCGCCGACAAGGTCTCGGCATCCATCGAATGGTCGACGCGCTCGACGTCCTGCTCGATGATCGGCCCTTCGTCGAGGTCGCCCGTGACGAAGTGCGCGGTGGCGCCTATCAGCTTGACGCCGCGATGGTGCGCCTGCGCATACGGCTTGGCACCCTTGAAACTCGGCAGGAAGGAATGGTGAATATTGATCGCCTTCCCTTTCAGCGCCGTGCACAAGCCCGGCGACAGAATCTGCATGTAACGGGCCAGTACCACCAGATCGATCTTGTGCGTATCAATCAGCTCGATAATGCGGGCTTCTTGCGCCAGCTTGGCTTCCACCGGCGCACCGGCGGCCAGCGGCAGGTGATGGAACGGGATGTTGTAGCTGGCGGCCAGCTGGTAGAAGTCCATATGGTTCGACACAATGGCCGGAATCTCCACCGGCAGCAGTCCACTCTTGTAACGGAACAGCAAGTCATTCAGGCAATGGCCGATCTTCGACACCATCAGCATCACGCGTGGCTTGTAGTGGGCATCGCGCAGCTCCCAGTCCAGCTGCATGGTCGCTGCCAGCACGCCGAAATCGGCACGCAGCAGCTCGTCACTGATGCCCCCATCTTCCAGCGAGAAATGGACGCGCATGAAGAACAGGCGCGACTCGCTGTCGCCAAACTGGGCCGAATCAATGATGTTGCAGCCGTGGTCAGCGAGGAATCCCGACACGCGGTGAACGATACCGCGCTGGTCCAGGCAAGAGAGGGTCAGGATGTATTCGGGATTGCTCATGACTATAATTTCTTCGTTTTAAGGAGTGACGGACAAGAACAGCCCAATATTGTCGCATGCCTGAGCCCAGACGGTCAGAAAGCTGACAGAATGGTATGTATTTCAATTAAAAGCACGACCGTGCAATTTTACGGTATAGTGACTGCCACATCCCCCACACAGAGGAATAAAAATGACAACGAACGTCTTGGAGAACCTGCAGTTCCGTTTGGCCGCCCGCCCGGTCGGCATGGTCAAGGATAGTGACTGGCAACAAGTGGCAGAACCGGTGCGCGCACTGGCCGACGGCGAAATCCTGGTCAAAGTCTTGTACCTGTCGCTCGACCCCGCCATGCGCGGCTGGATGAACGACGCCAAATCCTATATCCGCCCGGTTGCCATCGGCGAAGTCATGCGCGCTGGCGGCATTGGTGTGGTGGTAGCGTCCAACTCGCCGAAATTTACCGTCGGCGACCATGTATCAGGCGGCACCGGCGTGCAGCGCTACTGGATTGGCGCGGCGAATGACAAGAGCGCCAGCTTCCACAAGGTCGACCCGGCGCTGGCGCCGCTGACCACCTACCTGAACACGCTGGGCATGCCCGGCATGACGGCCTACTTCGGCCTGCTCGAATCGGGCCAGCCGAAAGCCGGCGACACCGTCGTCGTGTCCGGTGCGGCTGGTGCCGTCGGCCAGACCGTGGGACAGGTCGCCAAACAGCTGGGCTGCCGCGTGGTCGGCATCGCCGGTGGACAGGAAAAGTGCGATTTCGTCGTCAATCAGTTGGGCTTCGACGCCTGCATCGACTACAAGAGCGGCTCGGTGCGTGATGGTCTGAAACAGCACTGCCCGGATGGCGTCGACGTCTACTTCGACAACGTCGGCGGTGAAATCCTCGACACCGTGCTGACCCGCATCAACCTGAAGGCCCGCATCGTCATTTGCGGCGCCATCTCGCAATACAACAACACCACGGCCGTCAAAGGCCCGGCCAACTACCTGTCGCTGCTGGTCAACCGGGCCCGCATGGAAGGGATCGTCGTGTTCGATTATGCCGACCGCTACCACCTTGCTGTCGCCGCCCTCGGCCAGTGGCTGAAGGAAGGCAAGATCATCAGCAAGGAAGATGTGGTGCAAGGTATCGAGCACTTCCCGCAAGCGCTGAACATGCTGTTCGAAGGGAAAAACTTCGGCAAGCTGGTGCTGCAGGTCGGCACCGAGTAAGCGCTGCAGGACGGTGTGCCGGTAACGGTACGCCGTCCTCAAATAAGTGGAACTTCCGTCAATCTTGCCTCTCTAACTAGGCAGAGCATTCGCTCCGCCACCGAGGCAAACCAGACAGGAGATCACTATGACCACCGAACCAGGCAAACCGGGCACCAAAGACAAAAGCACCAGCAAACGCGGCTTCGCCGCCATGGATGAAGCAACCCAGCGGCAAATCGCCAGCAAAGGTGGCCAGGCGGCCCACCAGAAGGGCACGGCCCACGAATTCGATTCCGAAGAAGCGCGCCGCGCCGGACAAAAAGGGGGCGAAGCTGTCAGCCGCGACCGCGAGCACATGGCCGAGATTGGCCGAAAAGGGGGCGAAAGCCGCCAGTCGGCTGCGCGCGAGCGCAACGCCGCCGCGCGCGCCGCCTCGGATGCAGCACCTGCGGGAGGCAACAAGCAAGCCAGCATGCCGGACAAACGCTGAATGTAGCCCGTCCTCAGTCAGGCCGGCCGATAATGACGCTGGACGCCTTGAAGATTGCCACCGCCGGCTGGTCCACGGCCAGCCCCAGTGTGTGACCGCCTTCGC
>JBGSBQ010000160.1:0-7410 GCA_041730475.1 Sphingomonadaceae bacterium | reverse complement strand
TCCACCAGCCGCACCATGTCCGTCAGCGGCCCCAGCCCGTCGCCGGCCGGGTTGATGCCGATCACCGCGTCGCCCGCGCCGTAGAGCAGGCCGTCGAGCGTGGAGGCGGCCACGCCGCGCAGGTCGTCGGTCGGGTGGTTGGGCTACAGGGCGCCGGTCAGCGGATCGAGTGTCGACAATTCGCGCAGCCGGTCAGCGTAGCGATACATCACCAGCAGGATCAGACCAAACGAGATGCACACCTGCGCCAGCGGAATCGCCAGCAGGCAGATGCCGATCACCAGCGACGAGCGCTGGTCGCCGGGATCTGCGTGAATCAGCAGGAAGCCACCGCGCATGAACAGCGAAGCACTCAGCAGACCGAAGCCCGTCACGCTGACGGCCACCCCGCGCCAGCTGCCCCAGCGCGCCAGCACCACGGCGCACAGCGTGTTCAGCACGGCAAAATAGAAACTGCTGGCACACAGACGCGCCCGCAGGCTGGGCTCGACGTAAGTAAACCAGGACGTTACCAGCATCGGCAGCAGCACAATCAGGGCGATCCAGCGCCAGTGCAATGCGGCGCAGGCATACACGCGCAGGCCGCGCAGCACCAGTCCCAAGCCCAAGGCCAGCACGCCATAACCGGCGACGGCGCGCACCAGCAAGGGCATGGCGTCGATATTCGTCATCGCCAGGCCGAGCGACACCAGCACATTCCCGGCGGCCCACCAACGCTGCTCGGGCGGGCACTCGACAAACGACGCCGAGACCACCAGCAATGCGGTCGTCAGCAAGGTAATGCAGACCTGGACCAGCAAAAGGGTGTCTTGATTGAGCACTGGGTTTCCTACAATCACGATCCCTCAATGTAGCGTAGCGCCGGGCCACCCGCAACACAGAAAGCAAAAAAGCCGCCCGGCGGTGGCCGGACGGCTTTCTAAATGCAACAGGCGTGCTTACTTGGCAGCTTTGCGGCGCGCAGCGAAGCCCACCAGACCGAGGCCGGCCAGCAGCATGCCATAGGTTTCAGGCTCAGGGACAGCCGAGGTCAGCGATACGCTGTCGAGCGACGTCCCGTACGAATCGCTGTTACCGGCGGCCAGGAAGGTCAGCGCAACGTTGCTACCGGTACCGACCACGTCAAAGGTCATCGTCTTCCAGACGGAAGAATTGTTAAACGTGCCCAGATCCTGGGTGCCCCACAGAACCTGGATGCCTTGCGAATTAGTGTCGACGTGCTCACGGTCCTGAAAAGCAAAGCTCAGCGTGTAGTGCTGGCCGAGGGTGGTGCCGACCAGTTGTTGCATGCTGCTGTTGCGGTCGGTGTCCAGTTCGACAAAATAATTGCGATCCGCAGCCGCGCCGGCGACGTTGTGACGGACTTCGATGCCGAAGTCGCTGATCCAGCCGGGAATGCTGCTATAGGTCGACCAGTTGCCGCTGGTCAGCGTATCGCTGCCGTTCAGGGCCTCGAAACTGCCGTTGGTGATCAGTTCGTTCGATGCGTGGGCGCTGCCTGCGACGAGTGCGGCGGCAACAGCGATGGATTTGATTATCGTAGCGAAGTTCATGAGATTCCCCGAATAATTGCGTTTAATTAACGAATGTTTCTTTTTGCTTACGTTAATTATACGTGGGAATTTTTTTAAAGCCAGCAATTTCGATGTTTTTTCGAAAATTAATTGTTTTTAAGAATACTCCTTTTCCCAACAGAAATATTCTGTGGCGCGCCAGCCGGATCCGGCCGCCGCGCCACCACAATGCAGCCGGGTCAGGCGCGGCGCCGACGCGCCGCCCAGCCCACCAGGCCCAGACCGGCCAGCAGCATGGCGTAGGTTTCCGGCTCTGGCACCGGCGCCGGGATCGTCAGGTGCAGCGGCTCATAGCCAATTTCCACCGTCCCCGTCATCGACGTGGCCACAATACTGCCCTCCAGATGCCCTGCACCGATCAGGTTAGCCTTGTTGGCCAGCACCGAGCCCCACACGAAGGTATCGACATTGACGATCTCCGCATCACTCAGATTGAACAACACATGTTCCCGCAAAGCCTGCAAGGAACCATCCTGACCGCCGCTGAAATTGACGCTGCTGGCGCCGCTGACATTGATAATCACGGTCGCCCCCGCCTTGACGTTGCTGAGCACCAGATTGTGCAGTTCACCCGTGCCAACATTAAACACCTGCAGATCCGACGCGCCGTCGCCGGTCAGATACATGCCGCTGCTGTCGATGCTGACGCTGCCCTTCGGCGCCAGCTGGTTCAACTGGGTCGACAACTGGGTCAGCTGGGTCTTGGCCGCGCCGAAATTGATCACCCCGGACTGCTGGCTCAACTGCCACTGCAGATAGTCCACCGAGGTATTGGTACCGCCGTAGACACCGCTGCCATTGCCGTTTTTGGTGTACTCGGTGATCGGTCCCAGCGTCGCATTGGTATCGGCGTCGGCCGGTGCCGGGCCATAGATCGCCCCATTGCCCAGCGCCAGATCGCCCCCGACCACCAGTGCCGGACCGCTGACGCCGTGTGGCACACGGTAGCCGAAGGAATAGCCATCCGTGGCCAGATTGCCGCCCACTGCCAGCTTGCCCTCAACATCGCGCACATTGCTGACGTTTCCATAGAAAAAAGCGCTGTAACCGGCCGCCGGGCCGAGATCTATGCTGGTCACGGCAGCCTGGGCTGCATTCAGGAAAACTGCGCCCAACAGCGCAGGCAGGAAACGTTTCATCAAGGTCGAAGTGGTCATGGTATGTAATTGGTATTGTAGTCACTGATCGAAAGGAATTTCGGTAAAGCCGCATTAATGCAGGCCGAAGTATGGCATAGAATTAACTATTGTTTTCATCTTCACAAGAAAATATTTTAACGACCATACCAATCAGATACCTAACAGCATGACTGCATGGTGCGCCACCGTGGTGCCCGCTGCAGTTCTGCTTTACACTGAACTTTTCAATGCGGAAAATGCAACTTCATGGCCTACCCTATCGAGAACAAGCTCGTCATCGGCATCGCCTCCAGCGCCCTGTTTGACCTGACCGAGTCGCATCAGGTCTACCTGGAAAGCGGCGCCGACGCCTACCGCAAATACCAGGAACAACATCTGGACGCTGTGCTGAGCAAAGGAGTGGCCTTCCCCTTCATCCGGCGTTTCCTCAACATCAACAAGCACTACGCGCGTCAGGCACCGGTCGAAGTCGTCCTGTTCTCCCGCAACTCGCCGGAAACGGGGCTGCGGGTGATGAACTCGATTGCTCATTATGGTCTCGACATTTCCCGCGCCTGCTTTATGACGGGTCAGTCCCCGTACAGCTACCTGCCGGCCTTCAACACCGCCCTATTCCTCAGCGCCAACGAAGAAGACGTGCGCAACGCGCTGGCCGCCGGCCATCCGGCCGGGCTGGTGCTGCCGTCGCGCACCGACGACGACGAAAACGATGCCGAACTGCGGGTCGCGTTCGACTTCGACGGCGTGATTGCCGACGACGAATCCGAGACCATCTTCAAGCGCAACAACGACGTCGACGAATTCCACGCCTACGAGCGGGCCCAGGTGGCCGTCCCACACCAGCCCGGTCCACTGGCCGAGCTATTCCAAAAGCTGGCCCTGATGCAGCGGCTGGAAGAACGGGCCGCGCGGCGCGACCCCGGCTACAAGAAAATCCTGCGCATCGCCATCATCACCGCGCGCAGTGCGCCCTCGCACGAACGGGTAGTGACGACGCTAAAAAGTTGGGGCGTGTCCGCCAACGAAACCTTCTTCCTCGGCGGCATGGAAAAAGCCCGCGTCCTCAAAGTCTTCCGTCCCCACATCTTCTTCGACGACCAGATGAGCCACCTCAAATCCGCCGGCGGCACCATCCCCATGGTTCACGTCCCCTTCGGCATCGCCAACCTCTAAACCCCAAAAACAACCTGAAAGCCGCAGAAGTGATTCTGGGTTTCCAGCATGACGCCGAACTCGGCCCCATCGCCATGATCGGCATTGGCGGCGTGCAGGCGGAAATCTACCAGGATGCCGTCTGCCGCCTGGCACCGGTGAGCGCGGCGGAGGCCTTGCGCGCATTGCACAGCCTGCGCGGCCGCAAGATTTTCGAGGGCTTCCGTGGCCTGCCGGCGGCTGACCTGCCGGCGCTGGCGGCGATGATCGAGCGCCTGTCGCTATTCTTCGCCGCCCATGCGGCAGAGATCGATTCGCTGGAAATCAACCCGGTGCGCGTGTTGGCCCCAGGCCAGGGCGCCATCGCCTGCGACGCCGTGCTGCTGCGGCGCTAGCTTAAATTTTCGAAAGTACCTTGACGATCTTGGCGGCGTCGTTGCCTTGCTCGTTATCCACCAGCTTGTCCTGCGCCTCGCGCACATCGATATGGGCGCGGGCATTGCGCAGGTGGCGGCGCATCGCCGCCTCGGCCATGTCCGGATCGCGGCTGGCAATCGCCTCGACGATGGCCTTGTGCTCGTTCAACGCCTGCTGCGCGCGGCCGGTGCGGGTGCTGGACTTGAAGCGGTAGACGCGAAGCAGGTCGTAGAGGCCATCGCACAGCATCTCGGTGAGCCACTTGTTGCGCGAGCCCTTGGCAATGCAGAAGTGGAAATCCTCGTCCTTCGGATTCTGGTAATAACCGGTACCGCCCTGCAGGCCCTTCTGCCGCTCATGCTCCGAGAGCAGGTTCTTCAGTTCCTCGATATCGCTATCGGTCATCTCGGTGGCGGCAAGGCGGCAGGCCATGCCTTCCAGCGCCTCACGCACTTCCAGCAACTGCTTCAGATCGTGGATCGAGATATTGGCGACGCGGACACCGATATTCGGCGTGCGCTCCAGCAGGCGGCGGCCTTCCAGGCGGCGGATCGCCTCGCGCAGCGGGCCACGGCTGACGCCGAGCGCACTGGCCAGCGCCTGCTCGCTGATGCGGCGGCCCGGCTCAAGCTCGCCGGCAACGATGGCGGCTTCCAACCGTTCGGTCACGGTATCCACCAGCGATTGCCGCTGAACCTGATTGGTCAGAATACTGCTCATGGCTGTATAACCACTTCATTGTCCCCCGCGTCGCGGTTGGGTCCGCCGACCGCGCCGATTCCTGGTCGAGTATATAGTACCCTTGTCGGCAGTTTGCACCCTGTTTCGGTCACATCCTGGTCATCAGGCCTGCCGCATCACACCCGGTATAACACCTCACCCTGAAACAGCCTGCGTGCCGTGCGGTAAAGGCTGGCCTGCGGCACGAAGGCAGCGCCGTCGCGCAATTCCGCCGCCGCATCCACCAGCAGCATGCCGGAGGGATGGCCGACCCGCAGCGGCCCGGACTGGCCCGGCCGCAGCATCTGTTCCGCCAGGCTGCCCGGCACCCGACAGGCCGCCGCCAGGCAGAGCCCGCCGGTGATCGGCACCGCGCGGTGCGGCTGGCCGACCGAGATCATCCGCACCAGGATATCGGTTTCCTGGGCGCCATAGACCCGACCCGACAGGGCGGTGAATGCCTGGCTTGGCGCAATCGCGGCGATCTTCGGAATGCTGGGCATACGCGCCGCCGCCGCCAGGTCGGGCGTCAGACCCATGACCACGGAACCGGCCAGCCGGATCGCCTCCAGCCGCTGCATCAGCGTGGCTTCCTTTTCGAGCGCCGAGGGAGTTTCGGTGCCGCTCAAGCCGAGATCCGCGGCACGCACGAAAAGGCAGGGATTGGCGGCATCGATCAGGCTGGCCTCGATTACACTGCCATCCGAGAGGGTCAGGCGGTCCACCGCATTGCCGCTCGGCAGCAGCTTGCCGGTCTTGGAACCGCCGGGCGCCAAAAAATCCAGGCGGATCGGCGCACCGCTGCCGGCCACGCCATCGATCTCGCAATCGCCATCCACCGCCGCCATGCCGCCCTGCACCGGGAAGGTGGCAACGATGATCTTGCTGGTATTGGTGTTGTGCACACGCACGCTGACCATGCCATCGGCCGGGGCGCGGATGATGCCTTCATCAATGGCGAAGGGACCGACGGCAGAAGACATGTTGCCGCAATTGCCGGCATAGTCGACCACTGCCTGATCCACCGATACCTGGGCGAAGGTGTAGTCGATATCGGCATCGGGTCGGCTCGGCGGGCCGATGATGCAGATCTTGGACAGCGACGAGACGCCGCCCCCCATGCCATCGAGCTGGCGCCCATTCGGATCCGGCGAACCGATGGCGGCGAGAAAGATCGGCGCCCAGTCGTCGCGCCGTGCCGGCAGGTCGGCCTGGTGGAAGATCAGCGCCTTGGATGTACCGCCGCGCATGAAAACCGCCTTGAGCCGCCGCTGCATGCCCGCCTCCGCTTCAGCTTTGCGCGTTGCGCCAGGCAATATAACGCCGGATGCCTTCCTTGGCATCGATCTTCGGCTTCCAGCCGATTTCCTTCTCGGCCTTGGCGCGGCTGAAATTCAGCTTGTCCACCGCCGAGGAACGCACCGCGCGCTTGTCTTCCTGGTAGACCGGCTTGAGATTCTTGGCGCCATAGGCATCCAGCACGATGGACACCACCTCGGTCAGCGTGGTGTCGACACTGGTGCAGATATTCAGCACATGATTGCACGACTGACTGATCATGGCATCGCGGCAGGCCTCGGCCACGTCGGTGACATAGATATAGTCATGCACTTCGCTGCCATCGCCGACGATTACCGGCGCCTCGCCACGCCGCACTTTCTCGCAAGTCTCGGCAATGAACACGGCATTCACCGCGCGCCAATGCTGGCGTTCGCCATAGACAGAAGAGAAGCGCAGGGCATTGAACTGCAGGCCATGGCTGCGGGCATATTGCGCGCAGAGCCCCTCACCCATGATCTTGCTGGTGCCGTACATGATCGAGGCTGGTGGCAGCCCAGCCATGGTGAAGGGGGTTTCCTCGGTGATGACATCGGCGGTGGAGCCGCCATAGGTGGAAACCGAGGACGAGAAGATGATGCGGCGCACCTTGGCGATGCGGCAGGCTTCCAGCGTATTGACCAGGCCGCTGGTATTCACCGCGATGCCGAGCGACGGGTTCTGCGACATCGGCAAAGTGAGGAAGCCGGCCAGCGCGAAGACGCCATCGACGCCCTGCAGCGCATCAATCAGTTCGTTCAGCCGCAGGATATCGCCACGGATCAGCTTGACGCGCGGATCATTCAGCAGATGCGCAATGGTCTCGGGCGTGCCGAGCGAGAAATTGTCGAACAGCCGCACCTCACGCGCGCCATCGGCGAGCAGCACATCGGCGATATGCGAGCCGATCAGGCTGGCGCCGCCGGTGATCAGATAGACGGCATCCTTGACACTGTAAGCCATTCCCGTTTCTCCCGAACCTACTGCTTTATGCTGTCTTACTTCTTGTTTTTATCCTGGGGCATGCCCTGCGGCGTGATGGTCTTCACGATGCTGGCATCCAGGGCTTCATACTCATCTTTAGGAAAATG
>JBGSBQ010000159.1:0-7418 GCA_041730475.1 Sphingomonadaceae bacterium | reverse complement strand
CGACGCGGACGAAACGGGCGCGGGCGGCCAGCCCGAGCATTAGCACCGCCTTGGGTTGCGTCGCTGCCAGATGCGCCCTCAGCGTCGGCAGGCCCACGCCATAGCTGGTCTCGACGACGAAGGCCTGCGCATTGAGGCCGGAGCGCTTCAGCCGTGCCGCGACGGCCCGCGCCAGTTGGGTCAGCGCCGGCACGAAGTCCTGCAGGCGGTCCAGCAACTGTTCGAACAGCCACTTCTCGCGGGCCAGCGCGCGCTCCTGCGCGCTGAGCGCCTTGTCCTCGAAGGCCTTGAGCTCGGGGGTGATGAAACGTTCCGCGTTCTTCAGCGTCTGGCGGCGGCGGTAGTCGTCCGGCACCTTGGTGGTCTGGCCGTGCGTGACTTCGATGTAGAAGCCGTGCACCTTGTTGTATTCGACGCGCAGGTTGGCGATGCCGGTGCGGGCCCGTTCGCGGGTCTCCAGATCGACCAGGAACTGGCCGGCGTTTTCCGACAGTGCGCGCAGTTCATCGAGTTCGGCGTCAAAGCCGCGAGCGAACACGCCGCCGTCGCGCACCATGGCGGCTGGTTCGGCCATCACGGCGCGCTGCAGCAGGTCGAGGCAGGAGGCCGGCGTGGCGAGTGCGCCATGGATCTGGGCCAGCAGTTCGGTGCCATCAGCGGCCGACAGTGCGCGCTGCATGGTGTGGCGCAGTGCCGGCAGTTGTTGCAGGCCGTCGCGCAGCGCAGCCAGATCGCGTGGTCGGGCCGACAGCAAGGCAATGCGGGTGGTGATGCGTTCGATGTCGGGTACTTGCGCCAGCGTCTGCGCCAGCGCGCCGGTGCTGTCGCTGCTGGCCAGTGCGGCAATCGCCTGATGGCGGCCACGCGCCACGTTCTGGTCGCGTCGCGCATGGTGCAGCCAGTAGCGCAGCAGGCGCGAACCCATGGCAGTGCGGCAGTGATCGAGCAGCGAGAACAGCGTCGGCGACTCCTGCCCACGGATGGTTTCGGTCAGCTCCAGATTGCGCCGGGTGGCGGCATCAAGGCCGATGAATTCGTGTTCCGTTTCCACCGACAGCGAGCGCACATGCTGCAGGCCGCGGCCTTGGGTCGACTGGGCATAGCGCAGCAGCGCTCCGGCCGCACCAAAGGCGGCGCCCAGACCATCGGCGCCGAAGCCGGTCAGGGTTGCCACGCTGAGTTGTTCCAGCAGCGCCTTGTGGCCGCTGACGACGTCGAAATGCCAGTCCGGCACGCGATTGACGTGGCATGGCACGCTCTGTTCTTCAAACAGTTCGGCGGCATCACCGCGCAGGATTTCTGCCGGTGCGATGCGTTCCAGTTCCTGCTGCAAGCGGGTGTGGACGGTGCGGCTGTCGCCCGAGAATTCCATCAGCTTCAGTGCGCCGCTGGCCAGCGACAGCCACGCCAGACCGGCGGTGGCGACCTTGCGCTGGCTGATCACGCACAGCGCCAGCAGCGGGCGTTCGGCTTTTTCCGGCAGCAGGTCGGCATCGGTCAGCGTGCCCGGTGTGACCACCCGCATCACCTTGCGTTCGACCGGGCCCTTGCTGGTGGCCGGATCGCCGATCTGTTCGCAAATCGCGCACGACTCGCCGATCTTGACCAGCTTGGCCAGATAGCCTTCCAGCGAGTGGAAGGGCACGCCGCACATCTTGATCGGCTGGCCGTTCGAGGTGCCGCGCGCCGTCAGCGTGATGCCGAGGATGCGGGCCGCCTTTTCGGCGTCCTCGTGGAACAGCTCATAGAAATCGCCCATGCGGTAGAACACCAGCATGCTCGGATAGTCGGCCTTGATGCGCAGATATTGCTGCATCATGGGCGTGACTTTTTCGGTGGGGCTGTTCTTGACGGCGGCGGCGTTGATTTCGGTCGGGACGGTGGTCATTGGTTCTTTTTCGGCGATGCGGTGAGTCTGGTTCACGCTGGCATGGCTGGCCATCGTGCATAGCCCGACATTTTACCGCTTTCGCAGCGCCTGACGGAATGGCGCTGTAATGTGCCTCAGATATGCAAGCCTGTCAGCGATTTCCGAACCATAGGGATCCGTGTGAAATTGGTTGACTTGAGCACCATATTACATAGACTAAATCAGTCAGCAATGAGCGGGTGAGTCCTGCAATGATCATGAAACCTGGTACCGATACACCGATGACGGTTCGCCTTCCTGCGGATCTACTGGCCCAGCTGGAAAAGTTGGTTCAGTCTACTGGACGTGACAAGGACGCAATCACCGTCGCCGCGCTGCGGAATTATGTTGCGACGGAAGTCAGATTAATTGAAGAAATCGAACAAGGTATTGCAGAAGCTGATCGTGGCGAATTTGCCAGCGAGAGCGAAGTCAACTCTTTCTTTTTAAAATATGGTGGTCAGGTGGACTAAAACGGCGCTGGCTAACCTTGTCGCCATCGTGGCGTTCATCGAACAAGATAATGGTGAACGGGCGAGATCACCGCCTTGGAAGTTCAGGCAAAAACAAATAGCCTGGCTAATTTTCCGTTGATGGGGCGGCTTGGTCGCGTTGCAGGTGCACGTGAGTTGGTCATTCACTCCCACTATATTGTCCCTTACCGCGTGCGTGAAGATGCGGTCGAGATATTGCGGGTTCAGCATGTAGCTCGGCGATGGCCGCTGCGTTTCTGAGCCCGTCTGAGCCCAAATGGTCCAAGCATATCGAATGTTCATGGCAGCGGCGATTTTTCTCATGCCGCGGCGGGGCCAGCCTCGGCTAGCATGGGGACATGAAAACATTACTGATTGCACTGCTGATGCTGGCCGCCGGGACGGCGCGGGCCGAACCCTTTGCCAAGGGCGCCGACGTTGGCTGGCTGCCGCAGATGGAAGCCACTGGCTACCAGTTCTATAACCGTGCCGGCCAGCCGCAGGATGGCTTGCAGATCCTGCAGGACCACGGCATCAATACCGTGCGGCTGCGGGTCTGGGTCCAGCCGTCCGACGACCGCGCCAGCGGCCATAACAGCAAGGACGAGAACGTGGCGATGGCGTTGCGGGCCCAGAAGATGGGCATGCGCGTGATGATCAATTTCCATTACAGCGACAGCTGGGCCGATCCGCAGCAGCAACGCAAGCCGGCCGCGTGGGTCGGTCACACGTTCCCGCAGTTGCTGAACGATGTGTACCAGCACACCCATGAGGTGATGCTGGCGTTGAAGCAGGCCGGCGTCACACCCGAGTGGGTGCAGGTGGGTAATGAGACGCGCACCGGCATGCTGTATCCGGAAGGCCACACCGATCACTGGCCGCAGCTGGCGCAGCTGATCAATCAGGGCTATGCCGCCGTCAAGGCTGTCAGCCCGACGACCAAGGTGGTGCTGCATCTGGACCGCGGCAATGACAATGCGTGGTGCCGGACCTGGTTTGACCATGCCACGGCACTCGGCGTGCAGTACGATGTGATCGGCCTGTCCTACTATCCTTACTGGCTGGAAGGGCGGCCGGACTACACGCTGTCGATCGACGATCTGGGCCGTAACCTGAACGATATGGCGGCGCGCTATGGCAAACAGGTCATGGTGGTCGAGGTCGGCGGCGAGGATAGCCAGCCGCAGAATACCTATGACATGCTGGTGGCGGTGCAGCGCAAGGTGCGGGCCGTGCCCGGCCAGCGTGGCCTGGGCGTGATCTACTGGGAGCCCTTGGGCGCGCGCAGCTGGAGCCATTACGAGCTGAGCACCTGGGGCGCGGATGGCCGGCCGACCAAGGCGCTGGACGCTTTTTTACAATAATCCGTCTTTTTTTTCGGATCGCTGTCGATTTCTGGGGTGCTCGCGCGCCGTCGGGGTAGAGTACCGGTGTTCCGGTCTCTTTTTTCCCAACCCACAGAGGAGAGCGCCATGAGTACTGCAGTCCAGCCCATCCCCGACGGCATGAGCAGCGTCACCCCGCACCTGGTGTGCGCCAACGCCGCCGAGGCGATCGAGTTTTATAAAAAAGCCTTCGGCGCCGTAGAAACGGCGCGTCTGCCGGCCCCGGACGGCAAGCTGATGCATGCCGCCGTGCGGATCGGCGATTCCAACGTCATGCTGGTCGATGAATTCCCGCAATGGGGCTGTCTGGGCCCGCTGGCACTGAAGGGCACGCCCGTGATCCTGCACCTGTACGTGATGGACGTGGATGCCGCCTTTGCCCGCGCCATCGAGGCCGGCGCCAGCGTGAAGACGCCGCTGGCCGACATGTTCTGGGGCGACCGCTACGGCCAGCTCACCGACCCCTACGGCCACATCTGGTCGCTGGCAACCCACCAGCGCGACCTGACGCCGCAGCAGATGCAAGAAGAAATGCAAAAAATGCAGGGCGAGTGCCCATAAATCCAACACCGGAGATGCTGACATGCGCTTTATGATTATCGTAAAATCGACAGCCGACTCGGAAGCTGGCAAGATGCCGAGCACCGAGTTGCTGACCGCGATGGGCAAGTACAACGAGGAACTGGTCAAGGCGGGCGTGCTGCTGGCCGGCGAGGGCCTGCACCCAAGTGCCTGCGGGGCGCGGGTGCGCTTTTCCGGCAGCCAGCGCAGCGTGATCGAGGGGCCGTTTGCCGCCACCAGTGAACTGGTGGCCGGCTTCTGGCTGTTTCAGGTCAAGTCGCGCGAGGAGGCGATCGAGTGGGTCAAGCGCTGCCCGAACCCGTTCGAGGGCGAGTCCGAGATCGAGATCCGGCAAGTATTTGAGATCGATGATTTTGGCGCTGCCGCGACGCCGGAGTTGCGGGCACAGGAAGAGGAATTGCGGGCCCGGGTCGCGACCTGAGGCGCGCTGCGTTAGGTTGCCAGGCCGGGAGTTCACCATGCAATTCATGATCATGCGCCGCTCGAACCAGAATACGGAAGAGGGCAAGCTGCCGCCGGCGATCGAGCCGGGGATTTTTTTGCATCCGAGCGCGGAGGGCGTGCGCCTGCTGCGCAAGGATGGGCAGTGGCGCACCCAGCCCGGGCCGTTCGCGCACCGCGAACTGGTCGCCAGTCTGACCGTGATCGAGGCGGAGTCGTTTGAGGATGCCGTCGAGCAGGTGCGCAACTGGCCGGTGCCGGACGCCAGCGCCTTGTTTGAAATCCGCCACGCTGGTTGTCCCGGCGCTTGTCTTGGCTTTGATGAGCACGGCACGGCGGCGGGCACCTTGCCGCGCCGTGACGTGCGCTACCAACGCTATGTGGTCATGCTACGGTCGGATGCCCAGTCCGAGGAGGATCTGGCGCCAGCGCCGGAAGTCGTCGACCTGATGAACCGCTATAACGAGGCGGCCGTGCAGGCCGGCATCCTGCTGGCGGGCGAAGGCCTGAAATCGAGCAAGGAAAGCACGCGCATCCAGTTTTGCAATTCGCTGACGTCGGTGCTCGACGGTCCGTTCACCGACGTTAAGGAGCTGATCGCCGGTTACTGGATGTTGCAGGCCGAATCGCTGCAGACTGCCGCTGCGTGGGCCAAACTGTATCCGTATCCGGTCGATGGCGATCTGGTGCTGGAAGTGCGCGAAGTCTGCGAATTGCCCGATTACGCCGTCAGCACCCCGGTCATGCGCAAGGTCGAGCAGCAGATGCGCGCGCTGTACGTGGAAGCGAGCCTGTTGAGCGCCGTCGCCCATGCTGGCCCAGGCGCGTGACGGCTGCCGTTCAGCGCGTGGGGGCGGTCGGGCCTGCAGCCGGCTGCAGGCGCGCGCCGCCGCCTTGCCGGCCTAGGCGCTGGTGTTGCGCTGGCGGCCGAACCAGGCCAGCGCCTCTTCCCACAGCGGCGCTGCCTTCGGTTTGAAGTAGCCCATGTGGCCGATCGCGCCCAGTCCAGCACGCTGCGAGTCGATCGTGATGGCGGTGACGTCGGCATTGCGGTAGCCGGCCATGAAGGCATCGCGCGAGGCCGGCCGGGCCCACAGGTCGTCCAGCGTGTTGACCGCGACGATGGGCATGCGCACCCGGTCGAAGCTGGCATGGATGCCACGCATGGCGGGATCGTCGAAGAAATAGCGCGGATACTGGCACCAGCCTTTCCACTGGCGGAATACATCGAGCGGCAAGTCTTCGCCCATGCCGAGCCGGCTCCACGCCAGATAGCCGTGGTAGCGTGTCAGCAGCGGACCGATCAGGTGCCACATCAGCCACACCCGCAGGCGTTCCAGCGGCGGCATCCAGCCATGCCAGCCAGCCCCGGTGGCGAAGGTGTAATAGCCGGACAGCTTGTCGCTGTTGGGCAGCAGGCCCAGCGCATGACCGCCGTAGGAGTGGCCGATGCCGAACAGCGGGAGCTGGTCGCTGCGGCTGGCATGAAGGTGGTCGACGGCCGCGGCCAGATCCAGCCGGCCCCAGTCGAGGTAATCCATCTTGAAGCCTTTCAGCGTGGCCGGCGCGGAACGGCCGATGCCGCGGTAATCGAGCGTCAGCACGCGGTAGCCGCGCTCCGCGGCGAACTCGGCAAAGCGGCGGTAATAGCCTTGTGGCACGCCAGTGGCGTTACCGATCACCAGATGGCCGCACGGCGTGCCGGCGGCCGGGTAGAGCGTGGCGGCCAGCGGGTAGCCGTCGGCGGCGTGCAGGGTCAGGTCGTGGGGTTGCTGGCGCATCGGTGTTCTCCGGACAGGTGGGGGCGTAACAGGGCAAACAGGGTGCTGCTGACCAGTTCCATCGGCGCCGTGCTGCCGGCCACGCGGGCCTGCAACAGCGCGCCTTCGTAGGCTGCCACGATCAGCGCCGCCAGGCCCTCGGCGTTGGCGACCGTGCCCTGCGCTTGCAGGGCGTCCGCCAGACGCCGCCGCACGGCATGGAAGCCGCTGGCCAGCGCCGCGCGGATGGCGACATCATCCGGTTCCGATTCCAGTGCCACCGTGGCCAGTGGACAACCACGCTGGTAGCCGCTGGCCACCAGTAATTGCTGGGCCTTGCTGATCCACAGTGCCAGCGCGGCCAGCGTATCGGGTGACTTGGGCAGCAGGTAATCGAGCGCGGCACACAGTTCGGCCACTTTGGCGTGGATCGCCGCCACTGCCAGTTCGGTCTTGCCGCCGGGGAAATGGTGGTACAGGCCGCCCTTGGGCGTGCCGGCCGCGATCAGGATTTCATTCAGGCCGACGCCATGCAGGCCACGGCATTGCAGGGCATCGCCCATGGCGCTGATCAGGCGCTGTTTGGTGGGCAGGGGAGCGGGGGGGCTTGTCATGCTTGAATTTTATAGACCGGTCGGTTTGTTGGCAAGATAAAAATAACCCCCCGGCGGCGCGCCAGCGTCGGGGGGGCGGGGGCGGCGCGTTAGCGCAGGCTGGTTTCGAGTATCTGCACCAGGGTCTCGATGCCGTCGGCGTCATCCTGGTTGAAGCGGTTCGGCAGTGGCGAGTCGAGGTCAAACACGCCGATCAGCACGCCCTTGGAGTACACCGGGACCACCAGTTCGGAGCGCGAGTTGACGTCGCAGGC
>JBGSBQ010000158.1:0-7456 GCA_041730475.1 Sphingomonadaceae bacterium | reverse complement strand
GGAATCGTTGAAGATGCACAGCTAGCTGCAATCTTTATGGGTATCACCTTTATCTTCCGAGGTATGGCTGAACTAGTTTAGCGCGACAGCAAGGCGCGCTCTAGCGTCGCGTCCAGTTCGATGCGGACGATGTGGCCGCTGCCCGGCGCGACTTCGATCGCACTGCCGTCGTCGGCCAGCATGCGCGCGACCGTGATGTCGCGGTTGCCGTTCGGGTGCATGACTTCGATGCGGTCGCCGACGGCAAAGCGGTTCTTGACGTCGACCCGGGCCCAGCCGTCTTGCACGCTGAGCACGTCGCCGACGTACTGGCTGCGGTCGGTTTCCGACGCGCCGCGCATGTAGTTCTGGTGCGTCTGGGTGTGGTGGCGCTGATAGAAGCCGTCGGTGTAGCCTCGGTTGGCCAGCCCTTGCAACTGGCCCAGCAGGCTGATGTCGAACGGGCGGCCGGCGACTGCGTCATCGATCGCCTGGCGGTATACCTGCGCGGTGCGGGCCGCGTAGAACAGCGACTTGGTGCGGCCTTCGACCTTCAGCGAATTGACGCCGATCTTGACCAGTCGTTCGATGTGCTCGACTGCGCGCAAGTCCTTGGAGTTCATGATGTAGGTGCCGTGCTCGTCTTCGAGTATCGGCATCAGTTGGCCGGGACGCTCGGCTTCTTCGATCAGGTAGGGACGGTCGGCCAGCGGATGGCGCGGCTGCTGGTGTAGGGCGGAGAAGCTGTTGTTGGCCTGCTCCAGCGCCTGATGGAATTGAAGTGGCACTACTTGCATGGCGCCGAGGTCGCCGCTGGCATCTTCGTCGGCATTCTTGACCTTGTAATCCCAGCGGCAGGAGTTGGTGCAGGTGCCTTGGTTGGGGTCGCGGTGGTTGAAGTAGCCGGACAGCAGGCAGCGGCCGGAATAGGCGATGCACAGGGCGCCGTGCACGAACACTTCCAGTTCCATTTCCGGGCAGCGCTGGCGGATTTCTTCGATTTCGTCGAGCGACAGTTCGCGCGACAGGATTACGCGCGTTAGCCCCATGCGGTGCCAGAACTTGACGTCGGCCCAGTTGACGGCGTTGGCTTGCACCGACAGGTGGACAGGGACGTCGGGCCACTTGTCGCGCACCATCATGATCAGGCCGGGATCGGCCATGATCAGTGCGTCGGGACGCATGGCGATGACCGGTTCCATGTCGTGCAGATAGGTTTTCAGCTTGGCGTTGTGGGCGAAGATGTTGCTGGCGACGAAGAACTGCTTGCCGCGCGCGTGGGCGCCGTCGATGCCTTCCTGTAGCGCTTGCAGGGTCGAGAAATCATTGTTGCGGACGCGCAGGCTGTAGCGCGGTTGGCCCGCGTACACGGCGTCCGCGCCATAGTCGAAGGCTGCATGCATCTTGGCCAGCGAGCCGGCGGGGAGGAGGAGTTCGGGTGCGATGGACATGGCGGGAAACGGGCAAAACCGGCAAGGCTACGCTAGCGCCAGGAAAAAAACTGTGCGCTAGATCAAGAGGAGCTTTTTGAGGGGGATTGGAATTGCGGCCATGCTGGGGCTGGGGCGGGATTCTATGCTTTGCCTCTGAAGGTGAGGTCTATAGGTTCCCGCCTACGCGGGAACGACGGTTTGGGCGGGGATACTGAGTTGGCTCTGCAATCGTCGGCACGGACCCAGTTTTCTTCGCCGGGAAAGCGCAGCCAGATGAAGCGCCATGCGTTGCGTCCTTTGGCGTGGCGGTTGGCGAATTGTGATGGGGTCATCGGCACTTCCTCGTCCGACAGGATGCGGTTTCCGACAACTTTGGCGAATTCAGTGGTGGCTTGATAGCTGGTACGCAGTCGGGTGCCGGCAGGAAGGAAGAGATTTTTCCATTGGATGCCGTGCATAGGCTGGCCATCTTGGCGTAGCGCGAGTCGCTCTTTTTGCACTTGTAGCCAGTGATTTAGGAGTTCCGTGATGAAGTCCTCGAGCTTTAATCCTGGCCGCATGGCCATCAAGTGTAATTCCAGCTCCAGTAGGTCGGATATGGGCAGGCTAATTGGTCGTTTTGCGATGTGGTCCATGATGCGCCCTCTCTAAACGTTGTAAAGGTTGGACCATGGAACAGAACTTTAGTTTACTTTGGACTTTCCTTAATTTTGGCTAGACCGAATTAGGCTTTGTGCTGTCTTTTTTGGAGCGAATTAGATTTAGGTTTGCTGATTCCAGACTCGATTAGACTTGTTTAGGTGCGATTGGAGCGAATTAGATCGGATAAGCGTTTGCTGAACGTAACCGGAAGCCGTCCTACATCGGATTGCCATAATTTGGTGGTCTGATTCATGTCAATGCTCCTTATGCATGGGTGCTTATGCTGGGCATTTAACCCGGGCAAGCCGGATGAGGAGGCGTTATGTCGGACTTTCAAAAGTATTTCAAGGCGAATATGGAGGCATTGGGCTTGCCCGCGCCCGATACTCTTTTTAGCAGCGCGCAGACGGCTGTTGGAACGGTGACGATATTGCTGTCCCATATCGATAAATTCGGCAAAACGATCACCGTGGGCGAAGTCGTCGGTGCCGCGACCAAACTGGAAAAGCTGGGTGTGGTTGCGACGCTGTCGGCCTCGTTTTATGCCGGCGCCTGTGTTGGCAGCATTGCTGTGGCGAGTGAGCGGAGTTTGGCGGATGGGATCTCGCTTGCTGATGTGCTGGCCTATGCCCGGAGTAAGCATCTTAGCCGACCATGGCTCACGGCGATGCTGCATCGTGCACCAGCGATCTATCGGCCACATGGCTCGGCTGCAAGGTTACGGCGCGCGGCGGCGGTCGCGCAATGAAGGATGCTGCGTTGCTGATGCTGTGTGCCGCACTGCTGGCTTGCGGTGCGTGGATGCTCTGGCATTTTCTTGGCAAGGATGCGCTGACGATGCTGTTAATCACTGCTCTGATTGCAGCGAGCGTGGACAATGCCAGACTGCGTCGCAAGTTGCGGGGGCTGGAGCAACATCGCGGTGCAGAGTAGCCGGCACCTCAGACGCCGCGTAGCACACTGAAGCGGCGGAATATTTCGATCGGCATGGGGACTTCCAGTTTCCAGACGATGGAAATCGGCTTTTCTCCGCTTTGGCTTTCAAGCACGACGGGGCCCAAGGCGATAAAGGCGCTCTCGGTATTTTCGCGCACGAATAGCTGGAAGCGCCAGCCGTTGGAGGCACTGTCGAGATAGCGTCTTCCGGTGGCATTATTGATCCCGGCCTTGTTTTGCGACTGCCAGTGGAATTTGTCGGTACTGATTGCATAGTCGTGAAACTGGACGCGTTCGCCAAAACCTTCGCGCTTGTCGAGCGTGACAAACATCAGTTCAATTTTGCTGTCTGCCAGCGGCAAACATCCTTCGCGAAATTGGGGGCGCGAGACGGCTGTCAGGTGGCCAACGGCGGTCTGGATTTCGCGTCGCTCGTAGCGGGCGTGCAGGGTGAGTGGCCAGGACGATGGTACACCTTGGAGTGGTACGGATTCGACAGCGCTGGTGTTGCGGAGCCAGTCGATGATTTCGCCCAGTTCTTGGTGCAGCGCCGGGTGTTGGTGCAGCAGTGCCATAAAGGCTGCTGGTGTGACGAGTTCTGTGGCGTCGTGCAGCAGCTGATAGGCCAACATTTGCACGCGGGTTGCATCGATGTCTCCCGTTGTCAGAACGGTCGCCCAGGCTGCCAGTAGCGCCGGATCATTGGCATGCAGGATGGCTCCCATCCTGCGCATCAATTCGTCCTCACGTGGGCCTGCTGCCGAGACGTTCAGATTGAGGTCGCGTTTGTAGCTGGTCCATGAACGCTTATTTGCGTAGATATCGGCGATTTCCAGCTCGTTGTCGACCAAGAAGTTTTTCAGGGTCAGGGCACGAGCGCCGCGTTGTGCGGCCCAGGCGGCCAGTTCTTGGCGCAGGCGAATCGCATTTAACTGGAGCGCTACACGCAGGCTGGATAGCACCCGGTCACGCGCGACCCGGTCAAACTGGATATGGCAGCCAGCGGGCAAGGTACCGAAGCCATTTTCGACCGAGTTTTTCAGGGCGCTGCGAGAGAGGCCGGTGATGGCCCGGAATAGGGTATCGAAGCGGAAGCCCTCGCCATATAAGCCGACGAAATCAAGTATCAAGCAGCTTTCTTTGCCATCTGCCAGCCGTAAGCCGCGACCGATTTGCTGCTGGAAGATGACGGGACTTTGCGTTGGGCGGAGCAGTAATAGTGTGTTGATTTCCGGGATGTCGACGCCTTCGTTGAAGAGGTCGCAGGTGCAAATCAGTTTGATCTGGCCGGCACGCAGTGCCTTGATGGCTTCTTCCCGTTGCGCCGTCGAGTTGGCCCCGGTGAGGCTGCGCGAAGGTAGGCCTGATTTTTCAAACCACGCCGACATGAACTGTGCGTGCGCCACGCTGACGCAGAAGACTACAGCCTTTAGTTGATCCAGATTGGCGACGTATTGGCGCAGCGCATTGATGACCAGTCGGCCACGGATTGTGTTGCTGGAAATGAGGGCGTCCAGTTGCGATGATTCCTCCGGGCGATTCCACTGGATGCCAGAGAGGTCGGTATCGTCGGCGGTGGCGTAGTATTCGAACGGTGCCAGCAGTTGCTGGTCGAGCGCATCCCACAGGCGCAGCGAGACAGCTGGCGAGCCATCGGGGCGTGCGTCAAAATAGGTGTTGAGGGTCTGACCGTCGGCGCGCTCGGGTGTCGCTGTCAAGCCCAGCAAGATGCCGGGGCGTATCGCTTGCATGAACTGGTCAAAGGTATTGGCCGGCAGGTGATGGGCTTCGTCGACGATGACAACGCCCCAATAATCCGCGCCGAGTGTCGCGATCAGGTTGCGGCGGTGCAGCGTCGTGA
Source organism: Sphingomonadaceae bacterium (assembly GCA_041730475.1). Lineage (GTDB taxonomy): Bacteria > Pseudomonadota > Gammaproteobacteria > Burkholderiales > Burkholderiaceae_D > Rugamonas. The sequence continues at coordinate 2,605 of JBGSBQ010000158.1, read as the reverse complement.
TGGTGGCAAATAAATGGGTGTGGTGCGCTGGGTCGTTTTCGCCATCCATCAGGTCACCGAAGGCGGGGTCACGCAATACCTGGCGGAAGGTGCTGAGTGCCTGTTTCAGGATCTGGATGCGGTGGGCGACGAATAGCAGGCGCGGCGGGCTACCGGCGGCGCGCGCCAGGCGTTCGTAATCAAATGCCGCTACCACGGTTTTTCCGGTGCCGGTTGCCGCCACGATCAGGTTGCGGCGGCGGCCCATGCGGCGCTCGGCGGCCAGGCGCTCCAGCATCTCGGCCTGATACGCTTTGGGGCGCAGTTCAAACCATGTATGCAGGATGATCGGCTGGTTATGCTGATGGTCGCGCGAGGGCGTGCGGCGCTGTTCTTGCAATGCGGTTTTTAGGGCCAGACTTTGGGCCGCGTCATTCGGGTCGTAGGGTTGGAATTCGCGGTCGTTCCAGAGTGTTTCAAAGTTGGCGGAGGCGGCCATGTACAGGTCGGTATTGGTGGACTCGGTGAATTTGACCGTCCATTCAATGCCGCCGATGAGGGCTGATTCAGACAAGTTGGCACTGCCGACGAAGGCGGTGCCAAAGCCGCTCAGGCGATGGAACAGCCATGCTTTGGCATGCAGGCGATTTCTGCGGCCGTCGAGGGAGATACGGACTTCGACGCCAGGCAAGTTGGCCAGCGCGTCCACGGCGCGTGCTTCGGTGGCGCCGATGTAGGTGGTGGTCAGGATACGGATGCGGGTTTGTGGCTCGCCCTTGGCGTTGAGGGCGGTGGCCAGCTTCAGCACATCGATCAGTTTGCGGACGCCGCTCCAGGTAATGAAGCTGACCAGGATATCGACCCGGTCAACGCAGGCGAGTTCTGCACGCAGCTCGTTTAACAGCGAGGGGTCGCTACGGGCTGAGGTGAAGATCCATGGGCGGCGTAGCCCTGTCTCCGGGGCGATGGGTGTGAGATTGGGGGCGTGGACTGACTGTAGCAGGCGTAATGGTTCGGCGGGTAAGGTGGCCGCCGTATCTTGCCGGGCCCATAAGCGCGCTTCGCGGATTAAATGTGCGATGAATGTTAATTCGGCGTGGGCTTGTTCGGCATTGCCGGTCAATGGATGGGAGATGGCATCCAGGAGTTCAGGCAGCTGGTCCGTGAGTTGATCAATCAGGTGCTCGCGGCGCTGGGACTGGGTGGGGTTGCTGAGCAGCGCCATGTTGGCCGTCGCCAATTGCGTGACGCTGGTGGCCTCATGGTCGGATACCAGACGTTCATATAAGCCATGGATGGGGGCGGTGATATGCCGCAAGCTCTCAGTCATCGACGCAGTCCCTCGTTTTGTTGCTGCTATTGTAACTTGGTAAGGTGTTATTTATTTTCGGCGTGGATGGGAAGGCATAGGCCGCGTTTTCGGCGGCTCAGTATGGATTCCCGCCTACGCGGGAATGACGGAAAAAAAGCTGCGCATCCTTGCGGATCGCAGCTTTTTTAACAGGCTTGTGCCGGGTATTACACGTCGATGTTGCCGGCGCGCAGGGCGTTGTTTTCGATGAAGGCGCGGCGCGGTTCGACGTCGTCGCCCATCAGCGTGGTGAAGATCTGGTCGGCGGCGATGGCGTCTTCGATCTGTACTTTCAGCAAGCGGCGCACGGTCGGGTCCATCGTGGTTTCCCACAGTTGGTCTGGATTCATTTCGCCCAGACCTTTGTAGCGCTGCTTGGAGACCACGCGCTCGGCTTCGTCACGCAGCCATTGCATGGCCTGGTGGAAGTCGACCACGGCCGATTCCTTGGTGCGTTCGCCTTCGCCACGGCGCACGTAGGCGCCTTCGCCGATCAGGCCCTTGAAGGTGGCGGCGGCGCTGGCCAGTACCTGGTAGTCGGCACCTTGCACGAAGTCGGCGTCGATGGCGCTGACTTTGATGTTGCCGTGGTGCATACGCTCGATGCGCAGCGCGTGTTTTTCCGACAGTTCGTCCGAGATCACCGTGACTTTGACGGCGATGTCGTTGATTTCGCTGGCCAGTGCGCGCGCCGAGGCGTCGGCTTGCTCAGGGTTGTCGAGGTTGAGCGTGACGCCGGTCATGATGGCGGTCAGCGCGGCGCGGTCGATGACGCGGGTCAGGCGCATCATGATGACGTTGGCGAGGTTGAACTGGCGCACCAGTTCGCCCAGCGGTTCGCCGACGATAGGATCGGCGCCTTCGCGCGGCGTCAGCGCGGCGGTGTTGAGGGCGACGTTCATCATGTAGGCGGCTTCTTCGGCGTCATCTTTCAGATAGCGCTCGTCGCGGCCGGCCTTGACCTTGTACAGCGGCGGCTGGGCGATGTAGATGTGGCCGCGTTCGACCAGTTGCGGCATCTGGCGGTAGAACAGGGTCAGCAGCAGGGTGCGGATGTGGGCGCCGTCGACGTCGGCATCGGTCATGATGATGATGCGGTGGTAGCGCAGTTTTTCGACGTTGAACTCGTCCGGTCCGATCGAGGTGCCGAGCGTGGCGATCAGGGTGGTGATCTGTTCCGACGACAGCATTTTTTCGAAGCGGGCTTTTTCGACGTTCAGCACTTTACCGCGCAGTGGCAAAATGGCCTGGAACTTGCGGTCGCGGCCTTGCTTG
>JBGSBQ010000157.1:0-7465 GCA_041730475.1 Sphingomonadaceae bacterium | reverse complement strand
CAACAAAGAGAAACTATACAGTGCCGTAGCGTGCGCTTGCACCCCAAGACAAGACCTGGGGTCAGACCCGCTGGGTCTGACCCCGGCGTTGCGTCGTTGGGGTTTGCCAGCCGATCGGCGACGTAACTTAGCGGCATCAGGGGCTGACGGGGACGCCGAGTCTCGGCGGGTCTGACCCCGGCTTTTGAATTCTCATGTAACGATCTCACGGCCAACCGGGGTGGCAGGTAGCCCCCCCCCCACACAAGCCTCAGGATCGTATAGTGCCAGCATTCGCTCCAGCGAAAGCATTACCGGTTCAGCGCTGTTTGGGTTGCCGGCAGATGCAGGAATCTGCAGTTGAACGGATATGCCCGCAATCAGTTGGGTGGTTCGCGCGACTTGGGGCGGGATACAAATGGCCAGTTGTTCGCCGCACTGTTCTATTTTTAGCCTGACTGATTTGCTCATGTTGGCCTCCAGCGCGGATAGGGCCGTGTTACTCGGCTTTCCGCGCACCGTCTTTGAGATAGATGGCGCGTGCTGACCCTACTGCGCGGAAATTGACGGCTTGTTATAATTCACGCCATGGTGCCGCCCGTGCGGTCCTGGCTCCGGACGTCGCCATGAGGACGTGCTGCACACAAGGGGCTGATCCTGACTGCCATTGCTACCACTTCCCGTTCCGATAACCTGCGCAGCATCTATGCGATGCTGGTGGCGGTTGCCATGTTCTCGCTGATGGATACCGCGATGAAGGTGCTGTCGGCTCACTATCCGGCGGTGCAGGTGACGGCCATGCGGGCGCTCAGCTCGCTGCCTCTGTTGTGCATCTATATCGCTTATCGTGGCGCTTTCCGCCACTTGCGCAAGGCGCGCTGGTCGCTGCAGATCTTCCGCAGCCTGTTGGGCGCGCTGATGCTGACCATGTTTGCGTTCGGCCTGTCCAGTCTGTCGCTGGCGGAAGCGTACGCTATCTTCTTCATCGCGCCGGCCCTGATCACGGCGCTGTCGGTCTGGATCCTGAAAGAACAGGTCGGCGGTGCGCAGTGGTGCGCGATCGTGGTCGGCATGCTCGGCGTGCTGGTGGTGTTGCGCCCTGAGGGCACGGGCTTCTTGTCGATCGGCGGCCTGGCTGTGCTGGGCGCGGCGGCCTGTTATGCGGTCAGCGCCATCGCCAGCCGTATCCTGAGCCGTACCGACACCAGCGAATCGATGATGTTCTGGTATCTGGTGCTGATGGCGCTGGGCGGGCTGGCGGCGTCGTACAGCCACTGGGTCGCAGTGCGGCGCGAAGACTTGCTGGTCCTGTGCGGACTGGCGCTCAGCGGTTTCTTCGGCCAGCTGGCCATTACTGAAGCGTTCAGCCGTGGCAAGGCCTCGGTGGTGGCGCCGTTTGAATATTCGGCGCTGGCCTGGGGCGTCGGCATCGACTGGCTATTGTGGCAGACGCTGCCCGACGGCTATACGCTGCTGGGCGCCGCCATCATCATCGGCAGCGGCATCTATCTGGTGCGCCATGAAGCGGTGCATGCCGAGGCCGAGCATCCTTGATTCGTGGAAAGTTGGCCGTCGGCGCGCCGCGGCCAAACTCGCTATAATTTGCGGATGTTAAAACAACGCACCATCCAAGAACTGGTCCGCACCACGGGTGTAGGACTGCATTCCGGCACCAAGGTCGAACTGACCTTGCGCCCGGCCGCGCTCGATACGGGCATCGTGTTTCGCCGCGTCGACCTGAACCCCATCGTCGAGTTTCCTGCCAGCGCGATGGCGGTCGGCGACACCCGCATGGCATCCGTGCTGATCAAGGACGGCGCCCGCGTCTCGACCGTCGAACACCTGATGTCGGCCTGCGCCGGCCTCGGCATCGACAACCTGTACATTGACGTCAGCGCCGAAGAAATCCCCATCATGGACGGCTCGGCCTCGTCGTTTGTGTATTTATTGCAACAAGCGGGCGTGCTGGAGCAGCCGGCCGCCAAGAAATTCATTCGCGTGCTGAAGCCGGTCGAAATCCGTGAAGGCACGGGCGACAAGGAAAAATGGGCCCGTCTGAGCCCGCATAATGGCTTCAAGCTCGATTTCTTCATCGAATTCAATCACCCGGCCGTCGATGGTACGCAACAGCGCGCCCAGGTCGATTTCGGCGATGTGTCCTATGTGCACGACGTGGCGCGGGCCCGCACCTTTGGCTTCATGCAGGATGTGGAAATGCTGCGCGGCATCGGGCTGGCGCGCGGCGGTTCGCTGGAGAACGCCATCGTCATGGACGAGTACCGCATCCTGAATTCGGACGGCCTGCGCTATGACGACGAGTTCGTGCGCCACAAGATCCTCGATGCGATCGGCGACCTGTATCTGGTCGGCCACCCGCTGCTGGCCAGCTACGAAGCGCACAAGTCTGGCCATGCTCTGAATAACCAGTTGCTGCTGGAGCTGCTGAAACATCCGGACGCCTATGAAATCGTTTCGTTCCCGACCAATGACGTGGCGCCGCCCTCGTATCTGCGGCAGATGGAACGTGAGTGGGCACTAACTTAAGCTAGCCAGTCTGGCCTGAGCGGCGGCGTGCCACCATAGACTGCAGCGCCGCGATCAGCGTGGCGTTCTGCGGTGTTGCCTCAAGCGTGTGGCTAAGGTCATCGAAGGCCGTCACCGCCGCTTCGGTCAGCGACAGCGCGCGCATCTGCTCCTTGATCGCGGCCGGCTTGGTCATCTGCACCTTCAATTTGACGGCCGTGACCACCCAGCCACGCTTGGCCAGCGTTTCCTGCAACTTGGGAATCTGTTGCTTGAGCTTGGCGGCCAGCGCCGCGTTCGGCGTCGACAGCAGCAGCGCACCCTGATCGAACGATAAAATCTCACAAAACTTGAACATGGCCGGCAGGGCCGCCGCGCAATCCTTTTGCAACGCCGCCATGCGTTCTATCGCCGGCAGTAATGTTGCCATTTTATCATCGCGCCGCAGGAAGTCGGTCGCGACCACCGCCGTGCGGCGTTTCATCGAGATATTGGAAGAGTTGAAGCGCATGCGGCGAAACATATCACAAGCCGGCCCCGGGCGGGATGGCGTGGCCAAACAACGCTAGATTCCGCTAAAATGCATTGATTTTGTGACATTGTTTTGCGTCAGGGTATTGTTATATAGGTCAATACCCCAACCTTGGCATCGTCGCATGATAAAATCACGGTCTTTTGCCATAGTCGAACTCGGTGCGGTAAGGCACGTTTCCCCTACAGAGCTTTTTTTAACGGCGTTTTTTCAAGAATTCAAGCATGTCATTACTGACCCAGATTTTCGGCAGCCGCAACCAGCGTCTGCTCAAGCAATACCAAAAAACGGTACGCGAGATCAATGCGCTCGAGCCCGCGATGGAAAAACTGTCGGATGCCGAGCTGCAAGCGAAGACGCCTGCTTTCAAGGAGCGCATCGCCAATGGCGAGACGCTGGACCAGCTCCTGCCCGAAGCGTTCGCGGTGTGCCGCGAAGCGTCCAAGCGCGTGTTCAAGATGCGCCACTTCGACGTGCAGCTGATCGGCGGCATGGTACTGCACTTCGGCAAAATCGCCGAAATGGGCACCGGTGAATGCAACACCCTGACCGCGACCCTGCCAGCCTACCTGAACGCCTTGTCGGGCAAGGGCGTGCACATCGTCACCGTCAATGATTATCTGGCGCAGCGCGATGCCGAGACCATGAGCAAGCTGTACAGCTGGCTGGGCCTGAGCACCGGTATCAACCTGTCGCAGATGGATCACGCCGTCAAGCAAGCCGCCTACGGTTCGGACATCACCTACGGCACCAACAACGAATTCGGTTTCGACTACCTGCGCGATAACATGGTGTTCGAAGCGCGCGACCGCGTGCAGCGCGTGCTGAACTTCGGTATCGTCGATGAAGTCGATTCGATCCTGATCGATGAAGCGCGGACCCCGCTGATCATCTCCGGTCAGGCCGAGAACCACACCGACCTGTACTACAAGATCAATGAAGTGCCACGCCTGCTGACCCTGCAGGTCGGTGAGGAAACGCCGGACGGCAAGGGCAATGTGGAAGTCCCGGGCGACTACACCAAAGATGAAAAAGCGCATCAGGTGTTGCTGACGGAAGCCGGCCATGAAAAGGCGGAAAGCATTCTGACCCAGATGGGCTTGCTGCCTGCGGGCGCGTCGCTGTATGACTCGGCCAACATCACGCTGGTGCACCACCTGTATGCGGCGCTGCGCGCCCACGTGCTGTACCACAAGGACCAGCACTACGTGGTGCAGAACAATGAGGTGGTGATCGTCGACGAATTCACCGGCCGCCTGATGACGGGCCGCCGCTGGTCGGATGGCTTGCACCAGGCGGTCGAAGCGAAAGAGGGCGTGAAGATCCAGAACGAGAACCAGACACTGGCCTCGATCACCTTCCAGAACTACTTCCGCATGTACGCCAAGCTGGCCGGCATGACCGGTACCGCCGACACCGAAGCCTACGAATTCCAGGAAATTTACGGCCTCGAAACCGTCGTGATCCCGCCCAACCGTCCATCGCAGCGCAAGGACCGTCAGGATCAGGTTTACAAGACCTCGCACGAAAAATACAACGCCATGATGCTGGAAATCCGCGAGTGCTACGAGCGCGGCCAGCCAGTACTGGTGGGTACCACCTCGATTGAAAACTCGGAACTGCTGTCGGCCATCCTGACCAAGGGCGGCCTGCCGCACAACGTGCTGAACGCGAAACAGCACGCCCGCGAAGCAGAAATCATCGCCCAGGCTGGTAGCCCGAAAGCCATCACCATCGCCACCAACATGGCCGGTCGCGGGACCGACATCGTGTTGGGTGGTAACGTGGAAAAGCAGATCCAGTTCGTCGAAGCCAATCCGGACCTGAGCGATGCCGACAAGGCACTGCAGGCGCAAGCGCTGCGCGACGGCTGGCAAGCGCTGCACGAGCAGGTGGTGGCGGCCGGTGGCTTGCACATCGTCGGTACCGAGCGCCATGAATCGCGCCGCGTCGACAACCAGCTGCGTGGCCGTGCTGCCCGTCAGGGTGATCCCGGCATGTCGCGCTTCTTCCTGTCGCTGGACGACCAGTTGCTGCGCATCTTTGCCGGCGACCGCGTGCGCGCCATCATGGACCGCCTGAAGATGCCGGAGGGCGAACCGATTGAAGCGGGCATCGTGTCGCGCTCGATCGAATCGGCGCAGCGCAAGGTGGAAGCACGCAACTTCGACATCCGCAAACAGCTGCTGGAATACGACGACGTCGCCAACGACCAGCGCAAAGTGATCTACCAGCAGCGTAACGAGCTGCTGGAATCGGCCGATATTTCGGAACTGATCCAGTCGCTGCGCCACGGCGCCTTCACCGACATCGTGCGCGAATACGTGCCGGCGGAATCGGTGGAAGAGCAGTGGAACATCAAGGGTCTGGAAGCGGTGCTGGCAGCCGAGTGGCTGATCGACCTGCCACTGCGCGCCATGCTGGAATCCGAGCAAAACCTGAACGACGAAGACATTCTGGAACGCGTACTGGCCGCAGCCGATGCGCTGTACCAGTCGAAGATCGACATCGTCGGCAAGGAATCGTTTGGCGGTTTCGAGCGCAACGTCATGCTGCAAAGCGTGGACAGCCACTGGCGCGAGCATCTGGCGGCGCTGGATCACCTGCGTCAGGGTATCCACCTGCGCGGTTTTGCGCAAAAGAATCCGAAGCAGGAATACAAGCGCGAAGCGTTCGAGCTGTTCGGTCAGATGCTGGACATGATCAAGAACGAAGTGATCAAGCTGATCATGACGGTGCGGATCCAGTCGCGCGAAGAAATCGACGCGGCCGAAGCAGCGATGCAGCAGTCGCACGTCGAAAACGTGCACTACCAGCACGCCGACTTCAACCCGAACGCGGCGCCGGAAGAACTGCTGGCCCCGGCCGCGCTGCCGGACAACCTGCAAGGCCTGAGCGGCGAAGAGTTGCTGAATATGGGCCTGAAGGTCGGCCGCAACGACCCTTGCCCGTGCGGCAGCGGCAAGAAATACAAAGCCTGCCACGGCAAGCTGGCCTAAGTCTGCGTTCCCCAAAAACGGGGACAGACCACGTTTTTTCAAAAACGTGGCCTGTCCCCGTTTTTCATGGTTCAGAGTGATTGGTCGAGGACGAAGCGCAGGCCACGCTGGCTGGGCGTTGTGCTGACGCTGCTCCAGCTGGCCATGCCGTCGGCGTAGAACTGGCCTTGTTGGCGCGCTTGTGGGAACAGGTTCAGCAGTGCGATGCGTAACTGGCTGCGCGGGCTTGGCTTCCAGCTGGCGAACAGGTCCAGCGTGCGCTGCGTGCTGCTGTCGCTACTGCGCTGGGCGCTCAGGCGCAGCTTGCCGCCGCGCTGCAGGCTGGCATGCAGACCCAGTGTCCAGGCCGCAGTCGGCCGGTAGTCGAGGCCGATATTCGCGCTGGCCGGCAGCTGGGCGGCGAGGCGGTTGTCGGGGCCGGCGACCGCATCCAGCTGCGACCAGTTGCGCGCCGCATTCAGGCGCAGTTCCAGCGCCGGCGCTGTGGCCAGCAGCGCTTGCAATGGCAGACGGGTATCGAATTCCAGTCCGGCCACGCGCGCTCCGCCCAGGTTGGCCGGGCTGCTGACCCAATGGCCATCCTGCTCGAACAGGCGCTGCAGCGTGACGTCGTGGATGCGGCGCAGGTAGGCCGACAGGCTGGCCGATGCCTGCGGCGCGGGATACCATTCATAGGCGCCGTCCAGGCCCCAGGCCAGTTCCGGGCGCAACTCCGGATTGCCTTGCTGGTCGGGATTGGTCGGACTATTGCCATTGTTTACCGTGTAGCGGCGCGGCAGCAGGTCGCGCGTGGGCGGCGCCTTGTAGGTGCGCGCCAGCGCCAGTCGGAGTTGCTCACGTGGCCGGCCGGGCAGCTGCCACACCAGCTGGGCAACCGGACTCCAGACCCCAGACTGATTGCTGACCGCGGCCAGCGCGGCGCCACTGGTACGGGTGCTGAGTCCTTCCCAGCGCAGACCGGCATAGGTTTGCAGACCAGCGCCGGCCTCCCATTCATCTTGCGCAAACACGGCGATGCGTTCGACCCGGGCCTGGTATTGCTGGAGCAGCTGGCTCGCCCCGGGGCCGGGCAGGGCGGTGTCATCCTGCTGCCGGCTTTCGCTGCGGCGCGTGCTGGCGCCGTCCCAGCCCAGCGCAAAACGGTGCTGCTGCAGCCAGCTGCGCGCATATTTGCCGCTGCTGGTGAGGCTGCTGTCATCTGCTGCCGCCGTCACCGCGCGCCGCAGCCGCGGCGTGCCATCGGTGGTGGCGCCGTCGAAGCGGTAGTCGCTGCGGCGACGGCTGTGATCGACGCCGATGCGCACGCTAAGCTGGCCGTCGGCATCGAGGCGCTGGCCCCAGTTCAGCGTGCTGCGCAGCCCGCCGGTGTGGGCCGGGGATTGGCAGGCATTTAGTGGGTAGCTGCTGGGGCTGCCGGCCAACAGGGTCTCTT
>JBGSBQ010000156.1:0-7472 GCA_041730475.1 Sphingomonadaceae bacterium | reverse complement strand
GGCGCGTTCGTCGATCACCTCGGCGATCGGCGTATAGGCGTTGCCCAGATGGGTGATGCTGGCGGCGCGTTGGGTCGCAGCGCGCGTCAGCGCGTCGCGCAACGGCGTGTTCGGGGTGATGAAGGCGGCGCCCGGCAGGTGCAGGCCCATCACTTCCATCAGCATCTGGTTGCTGTTGGCGGTGCCGTAGAACGTGCAGGTACCAGCGCTATGGTAGGACTGCGACTCGCCTTCCAGCAGTTCGGCGCGGCCGACCTTGCCCTGTGCGTAGAGCTGGCGAATCTTGGCTTTTTCCGAGTTCGACAGGCCGGTGGTCATCGGGCCGGCCGGCACGAACACGGCCGGCAGGTGACCGAAATGCAAGGCGCCGATCAGCAGGCCCGGTACAATCTTGTCGCACACGCCAAGGTAGACGGCGGAATCGAACATATTGTGCGACAGCGCCACGGCGGCCGACATGGCAATCGCGTCGCGCGAGAACAGCGACAGCTCCATGCCGGGCTGACCCTGCGTCACGCCGTCGCACATGGCAGGCGTGCCGCCGGCAAACTGGGCCACCGCGCCGACTTCGCGCACGGCATCCTTGATCAGCGCCGGGAAGCGGTCGAACGGCTGGTGTGCCGACAGCATGTCGTTATAGGCCGAGATGATGGCGACCGATGGCTTCTTCAGTTCCTTCAGCGACAGCTTGTCATTGGCCGGGAAGGCGGCGAAGCCGTGGGCCAGATTGGTACAGGCCAGCGCGCCGCGCTGCACGCCTTTGATGCGCGCCGCTTCGAGGTGGGCCAGATAGGCCCCGCGCGAAGGTTTACTACGCTGGATAATACGAGCTGTTACGCTGTCGAGGACTGGATGCACCGCCATGATCGTTCCTTATGAATGAATTCTGCTGAAATTTTACTACAAATTTTCACGGAAAGCAGCCATTTCTTCGTCGCACAAACGCCGGACAGCCGCCCCGGTTAAGGCCCTGATGAAACTGTAGTGAATTTACCGGAATTTGATGTATGATTTCGCATCACCGCAATCCCATCCGATTTTCATCCGATTTCCATTCACCTCCCTACTCCGACGCCGACTATTATGCGCCAGCCAGCCCTGACCTCCACCGCCAGCTTCCAAGCCCTCGAATCCCACGCCGCCAGCGCCCGCAACTGGCAGCTGCGCCAGCTGTTCGCCGCCGACGCGCAACGCTTTCCCAAGCTGACGGTCGATGCGGCCGGCCTGTTCCTCGATTATTCGAAGAACCGTCTCGATACCAGCACCATCGCCCTGCTGCTGGACCTGGCCCGCGAGCGCGGCGTTGAAGCCAAGCGCGACGCCATGTTCGCCGGCGAGAAGATCAATCTTACCGAACAACGCGCCGTGCTGCATACCGCGCTGCGCTTGCCGCGTGACAAACAACTGACGGTCGACGGCCAGAACATCACGGCCGATGTGCATGCCGTGCTGGACCGCATGCGCGACTTCACCGACCGCGTGCGCAGCGGCGCCTGGCTGGGCCACAGCGGCAAGGCCATCACCGACATCGTCAACATCGGCATCGGCGGCTCCGACCTCGGCCCCAAGATGGCGGTGCTGGCGCTGCGCTCCTACGCTCACCCGCGCCTGACCATGCACTTCGTCTCCAACGTCGACGGCCATGACATGGACGCCGTGCTGGAACACGTCGATCCGGAAACCACGCTGTTCATCGTCGCCTCCAAGACCTTCGTCACCGCCGAGACCATGCTGAACGCCGGCACCGCGCGCGCCTGGTTCCTGCGCAGCGCCAAAGAAGAAGATCTGGCACGCCACTTCGTCGCCGTCTCCACCAACACCGAAGCGGTACGCGCCTTCGGCATCGACCCGGAAAATATGTTCCCGTTCTGGGACTGGGTCGGCGGCCGTTATTCGGTGTGGTCGGCGATTGGCCTGTCGGTCGCACTGACGGTCGGCTTTGGCTACTTCAGCGACTTCCTGGCGGGCGCCCACGCCATGGATGAACACTTCCGCACCACCCCGCTGGAGCAGAACATGCCGGTGCTGCTGGCCATGGTCGGCTTCTGGAACCGCCAGTTCCTGAACGCCGCTTCGCTGTCGATCGCACCCTACCACCAGGACCTGAGCCGCTTCCCGGCCTACCTGCAGCAGCTCGACATGGAAAGCAACGGCAAGCGCGTCACCACTGGCGGCGCCGCCGTCGACACGCCGACCTGCCCGGTGGTCTGGGGCGAATGCGGCACCAATGCGCAACACGCTTACTTCCAGCTGCTGCATCAGGGCACCGACGTCACGCCGATCGACTTCATCGCCGCGCTGCGCGCCACCCATGACCTGCCCGGCCACCATGACTCGCTGCTGGCCAACTGCTTCGCCCAGTCGGAAGCCTTCATGACCGGCAAGACCGGCGACGAAGTGCGCGCCGACCTGCAGGCGCAGAAACTGCCAGCGGCCGAGATTGAAGCGCTGGTGCCGCACAAGACCTTCCCCGGCAACCGTCCGTCCAACACCATCCTGATGGACCAGCTGACGCCACCAGCACTGGGCGCGCTGATCGCACTGTACGAGCACAAGACCTTTGTGCAGGGCGTGCTGTGGGACGTCAACAGCTTCGACCAGTGGGGCGTCGAACTGGGCAAGGTACTGGCCAAGAACATCCACGCCGAACTGACCGGCGCGATCCAGCCGGCCCGCCACGATAGCTCGACCAATGGCCTGATCGTCATGGCCAAGGCCGCACAACATCTGTGAGCCAGCCATGAGCCAACACTCCATGATCGAAGCGGCCTGCGACGGCCTGATGCAGACCGGTGAATGCCCGCTGTGGCATCCGGAAGAACAGGCGCTGTACTGGGTCGACATTCCCGGCTTTACCGTGCACCGGCTCGATCCGGCCAGTGGCGCGCGCCGCGCCTGGAAGCTCGACAGCGAACCGGCCGCACTGGCGCGCAGCGATCAGGGTGGCCTGATCGTCGCCATGCGGCGCGGCTTTGCCCATCTGGATACCAGTGCCGCCGGTGATACGCCGGTACTGACCGAGATCGCTGCCGCACCGTACGACACCAGCACCACCCGCTTCAACGATGGCCGCGTCGATGCCGCTGGCCGCTTCTGGGTCGGCACCATCTACGAGCCACGCGACCAGCAGGCCGCCGAAATGTATGTGCTGGAACGGGGCGTGGTGCGCAAGGTCTGGTCGGGCGGCATGACGGTCTCGAATGGCCTCGGTTTCAGCCCCGACGGCCTGACCATGTACCATTCGGACACCACCTCGCACCGCGTGTTCCGCTATGCGTTCGATGTCGCCAGTGGTAGTGTCAGCGCACAGCAGGTGCTGCACCAGTTCAGCATGGACAAGGCCAACAACTACGGTGGCCGGCCGGACGGCGCCACGGTCGACAGCGACGGCAATTACTGGTGCGCGATGATCGAAGGCGCACGTCTGGTGAAGCTGTCGCCGGCCGGCGCGGTGCTGGATGAACTCAAGCTGCCGGCGCACTTCCCGACCATGATGGCGTTTGGCGGCGCCGACCTGCGCACGCTGTACATCACCACCATCGCCCGTCCCGAGGCGGAACTGGAGCGCTACCCACTGAACGGCCGCGTACTGACGGTGCGCATGCCGGTGGCCGGCCGCGCCGAACCGGCTTACCGCTCGTAAGCCAGCGCCGGCACCGGCACGGCATGACGCGCCGCGTGCGCGTCATGCGCCGCATCCAGCTTGAAGGCCGCCACCAGCCCGGTCAGGTGTTGCACCTCGTCGGCCAGTGCCGCCGAGGCAGTCGCATCTTCCTGCACCAGTGCGGCATTCTGCTGGGTCGCCTCGTCGAATTCGACGATGGCACTGTTGATGCGTTCGATGCCCTCGTTTTGTTCCTGGCTGGCGTTGCTCATCTCACCCATGATGGCGGTCACGCGCTGTACGCTATCGACCACCTGCAACATGGTGGACCCGGCCTGATCGACCAGCCGACTGCCCGCCTCCACCGTCTGCACGGTATTACTGATCAACTCCTTGATTTCCTTGGCCGCTGCGGCCGAGCGGTGTGCCAGATTGCGCACCTCCGTCGCCACCACGGCAAACCCACGACCCTGCTCCCCGGCTCGTGCCGCTTCCACCGCCGCATTCAGCGCCAGGATATTGGTCTGGAACGCGATGCCGTCGATCACGCTGATGATGTCGACAATCTGGCGCGACGAGGCATTGATCTCGCCCATCGTATCAACCACCTGCCGCACCGCCTCGCCGCCATCGACGGCAATCGCTGACGCACTCTGGGCCAGCGCATTGGCCTGCCGTGCACTCTCACTGTTGTGGCGCACCGCCTCGGCCAGCCGCGCCATCGAGGCCGCCGTCTGTTCGATGCTGCTGGCCTGACGCTCGGTGCGGCGCGACAGCTCGGCATTGCCGTGCGCGATATGGCCAGAGGCGTCAGCGATGGTGTGAGCCCCATCGCGCACACCGACCACGGTATCACGTATCGATGTAATCATCTGCTGCAGCGAACGGGCCAGCCGGCTACGTGGCACGCCGGTGGTCGCCGACAGGTCGATACGACCTTCGATCGCAGCCAGCGCCGCCACCAGTGTCTCCAGCTCGGCCGCCTGTGTCGCGGCACGCCGCAACACCGTGGCCAGGAAAATCAGCACGCCCGATTCCACCACCACGTAGGCAGCGTGTATCAACACTGTCGACAGCGCCGGCTTGGTAAAGCAGCGCACGCCATAGCCCCACTCCTGCAGGTAGTTGAAACTCAGGTGGTGCACGGCAATCGCCACTGCCGCCACCACGATCGGGCGCCAGTCGCGATACGCCAGCAGGAAAGCCAGATAGACGAAAATACCAAAGTGCAGTTCACTCAGCGCGTCGGCCTGATGGATGTTCAGCGCCGCGTACACCATCACCGCCAGCGCCACCGCACAGCGGGTCAGCAACTCGCCGGGCGCGCGCAGGTACAGCAAGGTCGGGATGCCGGCCGCCGGCAAGCCGACCAGCAACGCCAAGCCCCACGTCTGCTGCATGCCAGCCAGCGCCAGCGAGAACAACATCAGCGCCCATAACACGCACAACATCATGCGATCGGCCTGAGCTGAAAGTTCTTGTATTGGATTCGTATTAGTCCGCATCGCTACCTCTGATTGTGTCTGCACAAGATTGGTGCTTCATCATGATATTCCGTTTCTCCTATGACAGAAACTGCCGGGCGCACAGAATCGACCAACAAACCACAGTGCAAGCGCGTATAGTGTCGGGGAAAGAACTGCCATGGTTTCCCGGGCGCGACAACGGATCCGGAAGTGTAGCGTAATGTAGTAAAATTACTTGCATCACGCCCCGCAACGTAGTAAATTTACACAATCCAGCAGATGCCGGCGCCCAGTGTCACGCCGGTAAGGACACGCCCATCGCGGCCTGCGTTCTGGCTCTGTTTCCGGCACTTTTACCTATTGCGACGACTTCATATTATGGCTCTTACCGATTTTGATCTGGTTCTGTTTGGTGGCAGTGGCGATCTGGCGATGCGCAAACTGCTGCCCGCGATGTACGCGCGCGACGTCGCCAACGACTTGCCGCCGACCGCCCGCATCATCTGCGTCGGCCGCCAGGACTGCTGCCAGGAAGACTTCCTGCATACCGTCGACACCACCTCCAAACCTCACATCAAGTCGCCGGCTGTCACCGCCGCGGCCTGGGCCAAGTTTACTGCCCGCATCGTCTATGTCTCGCTGAACGCGACTGACTCCAGCACCTACGGCCCGCTGGTCGAAGCGCTGCGCAAGGACGACGCCATCACCAAGGTCTACTACCTGGCCACGCCGCCGGCGATCTTCTCGCAGATTTGCGAGAACCTGAAAGAGAATGGTCTGGTCACCGAGAATTCGCGCGTGGTGCTGGAAAAGCCGCTCGGCCGCGACCTCGCATCGGCCAAGCAGATCAACGCCGAAGTTGGCAAGGTGTTTGCTGAATCGCAAATCTACCGGATCGACCACTACCTCGGCAAGGAAACCGTACAGAACCTGCTGGCGCTGCGCTTCGGTAACATCCTGTTCGAGCCGCTGTGGCGCCGTGAATGGATCTCCGACGTGCAGATCACCATCGCCGAAAAGCTCGGCGTCGGCAACCGCATGGGCTATTACGATACCTCGGGCGCATTGCGCGACATGCTGCAAAACCACCTGCTGCAACTGCTGTGTATCGTCGCCATGGAACCACCGACTTCGATCGCCCCGGATGCAGTGCGCGACGCCAAGCTGCAAGTGCTGCGCTCGCTGAAAAAATTCACGCCGACCACGCTGGCCCAGAACATCGTGCGCGGCCAGTACCGCGCCGGCCACGTTGACGGTAAGGCCGTGCCAAGCTATCGCGACGAACCGGATGCACCGGACCATTCGCGCACCGAGACCTTTGTCGCGATGAAGGCGGAAATCGATACCTGGCGCTGGGCCGGCGTGCCGTTCTACCTGCGCACAGGTAAACGCATGGCCGATTCGCTGGCCGAAATCGTGGTGCGTTTCAAGCAGATCCCGCACTCGATCTTCAACCAGCCCACCTCCAGCTTCCAGCCGAATTCGCTGGTGATCCGTTTGCAGCCAGACGAAGGTCTGCGCATGAATTTGATGGCCAAGACGCCGGGCGACGGCATGCGTTTGAAACCGGCCGAGCTGGAACTGGACTTCCGCGAAACCTTCAAGACGCCACGTATGGACGCTTACGAGCGCCTGCTGCTGGACGTACTGCGCGGCCAACTGACGCTGTTCATGCGCGGCGACGAACTGGAAGCGGCGTGGGAATGGGTCGAACCTATCCTGAACAACTGGGAGCAGGATGACACCATGCCGATCCCGTACTCGGCTGGCACCTGGGGTCCGGCCGCCGCCTCGGCGCTGATCGGCCGCGACGGCCTGCAATGGCGCGAAGAAGCGTTACCGGAAGACTAAGGCCAGATGCTACTCGATTCCATCCGCACCCAGCTCGACTCGCTATCGAAATCCGAACGCAAAGTCGCGTTGGCCGTGCTTGACCATCCCACTCAGACGGTCAACCAGAATATCACTGCACTCGCCAAAAGCGCGCAGGTGTCGGAACCGACCGTGGTGCGTTTTTGCCGTACGCTGGGCTATGACGGCTGGCACGAATTCAAACTGAAACTGGCGCAAGGGCTGGCGCTGGCCCTGCCCGGCCTGAACGAGCAGCCGAGCCAGGACGATCTGGCGGCAGATCTGGTCAACAAGATCTGCAGCCGCTCGATCAACACGCTGCTCGACCTGCGCAACAACCTGGACCCGGAAGCGATCCAAAAGGCCCTCGACATACTGTCCAAGGCCAACAAGATCGAGTTCTATGGTCAGGGCACGTCGGGTATCGTGGCGTCCGATGCGCAGCACAAATTCTTCCGCTCCGGTGTGCCAACGGTGGCGTATGCCGACCCGCATATTCACAGTATTGCGGCAGCACTGCTGCGCACTGGCGATGCGGTGGTGGCGATTTC
>JBGSBQ010000155.1:0-7487 GCA_041730475.1 Sphingomonadaceae bacterium | reverse complement strand
CCCAGCCGTGCATGGTGGTGTCCGGTACTTCGGGCGCGACCGGGAAGTCGGCGGCGCGGATGCGCAGCCGGGTGTGGCCCAGACGCACCACGGTGTTGCCACCGAGGACCAGGTGGCTGATCCGGTGACCCCGGTAGATGCTGCCGTTCTGGCTGCCGAGATCAGTCATCAGCAATTCGCCGCGCTCATTCAGGCTGACGCTGGCGTGGTGGGCACCGCTGTGGGCATCGTCCAGGATCAGGTCGTTGTCATAGGCGCGCCCGATGCGGATCGGTAGCTGCTGGTAGCGCTGTCGTTGCAGTACCTCGCCATTCGCGCCCAGCAGCTCAACGTAGTAGGGCGCGCTCATGGTTGCGCTCCCTTGGCGGGGCGGGCGCCCGGTGCCAGCGTGATCGCTTGCAGGAAGGCGCGCGACAGGCGCAGGCCGTTGTCATAGGACACCCCGCGGGCGTCGAGCCGGCTTTGTAAATTCATCAGGCCCTGGTCGGTGGTGGCGGTCAGCAGTGCGAAGTCGTACAAGCCGACGAATTTACGGTAGGCGCGCACGCACAGTACGGCGCGCAAGGGCACATCTTTGTTGCGGACGAACTGTTCGGTGCAGCTGGGGGCCGTCAGGCGCGCATCCTTGCTGCTGCCAAAGTGCTCGTTTTTGAAGGAGTTGCTGGCCAGTTGCGCGAAGCGCAGCGCGTCGAGGCTGGTCGCGCGCAGGAACTGGTGGCGGATGCTGATCTGGCCGGTCTGCAAGCTGCCGTTGACGAAGATGGCCGATTCCATCGCACAGCTGGCGTCGTCGACGATGAACGGTTTGTCAGCCTTCACCGTGGAGCGGCCCCAGCAGCGCATCTGTTCCGATTCGCGTACCGGCACCTGATACGGCGCCATGGTTTTCAGGCTGAGCGGCGTGGCCAGCAACTGGTCGACCATGGCTTTCTGGTGGTTCAGTAATTGCGCGGCGACGACGCCGGTGAAATCGGCCGGCGGCTGGCCCTGCGTGGCGACCTGCTTCAGCAAGGCTTGCGCGTAGCGCGCCGGCACCAGGAAGCTGACCAGTTCACCATCGAGTCGTTTCGAAACATTGACGCCGGCCACGGCGCCGTCCACGGTGACGCTGGGGCCACCGCTCATGCCGGCGTTGATGGGGCCGGTGAACAGCAGCTGGTCGTAGAAGCTGCGCGCGATCACACCATTGTAGGCACCTTCGGAGATGGCGAAACCGAGGTCGAGCGGATTGCCCAGCGAGTACAGGTACTGGCCCTGCGTCAGGCGCGCCAGTTGTTCCGGGATCTGGAAGAAACCAGTGCCGCTGCGGCTGACGCGCAGCACCGCCAGATCATGCAGCACGTCCACCGCCAGCAATTCGACATTGCCGCGCTGGCCGCTGGTGTCGACCCACTCGCCCACGTAGTTGACGGGGTCGAGCGCGAATTGCGATACCACATGGTAGTTGGTCACCACCAGGTTGCTGGTGCCGATCAGGAAACCGGAGCCCACCGACGACTGGGTGCGGCCACTTTTCAGCAGCGAGCGCACTTGCAGGATGTCATGCTTGGCGGCCGCATACAGATGCTGGGCGGCGCTGGACGGGGCCGGCAATGGCGCGGCGGCATCGCTGCCAGCGCTGGCCTTGATGGCGGGTGCCGGGCGCGCCAGTGGCAGCGTGGCGGCAGCGGCGGTGGGCAGCGGGGCCGGTGCCGGTGCTGTAGCCGGGGCGGCGAGGGCGCCGGCGCAGGCCCAAACCAAGGTCGTCAGTGTTGCAAGATGGGTAAAGTTCATGCAGTCCTTGGCAGGCAAGCAGGCAGGCAGGCAGGTTGGCGGCGGCCGCTCAGAGTTCGCCGTCCTCGGGCGCTGGCGGGGTCAGCGGGGTCATCATATGGCCCAGCTTGGCCGCCTTGGTGTTCAGGTAGTGCTGGTTGAAGGCGTTACGGTTGACCAGCAGCGGCACGCGCTCGGCGACTTCGATGCCGAGCTTGCTCATGGCGTCGATCTTGCGCGGGTTGTTGGTCATCAGGCGCAGGCTTTTGATACCGAACTGGGCAAACATGGGCTGCACCAGCGTGTAATTGCGCTGGTCCGGCTTGAAGCCCAGCTGTTCATTGGCCTGCACCGTGTCGGCGCCGCCTTCCTGCAGCCGGTAGGCGCGGATCTTGTTGATCAGGCCGATCCCACGGCCTTCCTGACGCAAATACAGCAGGATGCCACGGCCTTCGGCGGCGATTTTCTTCAGGGCGCCTTCCAGCTGGGCGCCGCAGTCGCAGCGCTGCGAGAACAGCACGTCACCGGTCAGGCATTCCGAGTGGACCCGCGCCAGCACCGGCTCGCCGTTGCCGACGTCGCCCAGCACCATGGCCAGGTGTTCCTTGCCCGTAGCGTGCTCGACAAATGCGTGCAGCGTGAACTGGGCCCACGGGGTCGGCAGGGCGCAAGAGGTTACGTAATCCAATTCTTGGTTGGCTGGGGTTTCGGCGCTCTGCGACATGACTTTGCTCTTTAAAAATGACAATCTGAGTAAAAAAGGCGCGCCGGGGCTGTTCAAACAGACCCCGCGCGCCCTTCATCATACCAAAACTGCGTCGAATGTTTATTCCACAGCAGTTTTTTGCCCGACTTTAGTTCGGCAGATCGAACAGCAGGATCTCGGCTGCCTTGGCATCAGCCAGCGTGACGGCCGCTTCCGCCGTGATTTTCAAGGCGTCGCCGCCTTTCAGCGCGGTGCCGTTGACGCTGACTTCGCCCCGGATGACGTGGACGTAAGCGATGCGGCCGGCGGCCAGCGGATGCTCCAGACGGTCACTGGCGGTCATGATGCTGGCGTAGATCGCCGCATCCTGATGCACCAGCACCGAACCGTCGCGCCCGTCATTCGAGGCGATCAGGCGCAGCTGGCCCAGTTTGCTCTCCGGCGCGAAGTTTTTCTCTTCATAGCTCGGTGCAATACCCATCTGGTTGGGCTGGATCCAGATTTGCAGGAAGTGCACTGGCTCGCTGGACGAATGGTTGAACTCGCTGTGCCGCACGCCGGTGCCGGCGCTCATGCGCTGCACATCGCCGTAGTGCAGCACCGAGCCGGTGCCCATGCTGTCCTTGTGTTCCAGCGCGCCGCTGAGCACGTAGGAAATGATTTCCATGTCGCGGTGGCCGTGGGTACCAAAGCCCTGCGACGGCATCACCTGGTCTTCGTTGATGACCAGCAGCGGGCCGAAGCCAACATGGCGCGGATCATGGTAGTGGCCGAAGGAGAAGCTGTGGCGGGAATTCAGCCAGCCATGGTTGGCGACGCCGCGTTCTTCACTTTTACGAATTTGCAACATGGTAGAACTCCGTTTCTGTTATTCAAGGGTTAATATGCGATAATTTTGAAGATCAAGTCAGGAAGTCTGGCCGGATCATTTAGCTATCGCTGTATCGATGGAAGCCAGTATATAAGGCGGCAGTCGTTTTAAAAAACGGAAAATTTACCTTTCTATAATCGAAAAAATCGAATGCTCAGACTCAGCCTCGAAGCCTTGCAAATTGTCGATGCGATCGATCGGCGCGGATCGTTTTCCGCGGCCGGCAAAGAGCTGCACAAAGTGCCGTCGACGATTTCCTACACCGTTAGCAAGCTGGAAGACGACCTCGGGGTCCAGGTCTTCGAGCGTAACGGTCCGCGCGTCGAGCTGACCCGGGCCGGCCAGGAGTTACTGAAAGAGGGGCGCTATCTGCTGCGCGCGGCGCTCGATCTCGAGCACCGGGTGCGGCGCGTGGCGTCCGGCTGGGAAACGGAGCTGGCGATCGGCATGGATTCGATGTTCTCGTCCTGCGTGCTGGCGGCCGATGTGGGCGCCTTTTACGAGGTGACCCAGCAGACCCGGCTGCGCGTGCTGCAGGAAGCGCTGTCCGGCACCTGGGAAGCGCTGCTGGACCGCCGCGTTGACCTGCTGGTGGGCGCGCCCGGCGACGGCCCGGCCGGTGGCGGCTATGTCTCCCAGCCGCTGGGCAATATTTCCTTCGTGTTTGCGGTGGCGCCCAGCCACCCGCTGGCCAGCCATCCGGGCAAGTTGAGCCGCAATGACTTGCAGCCCTACCGCGCCATCTCAGTGGCCGATTCGGCCCGCCAGATGGCGACCCGCACCGTAGGCCTGTTGCTGGGGCAGGATACGCTGACGCTGCCGAACATGCAGGCCAAGTATGAGTACCAGCTGGCCGGCATGGGCTTCGGCTTCCTGCCCGAGCCGTGCGCGCGGCCTGCCATCGCGGCCGGCCTGCTGGTCGAGAAGCAGGTCGATGAGCCGAAACCCGATGAAACCTTTTACCTGGCCTGGCGCACCGGCGAGGCCGGCGCCGCGCTCAGCTGGTGGATCGCCCGTATGCGCGAGCCCGGCTTGTTCTTACGTCTGCTGCAGCACTTGCCCGGCCAGAAGCTGGGACCATGATGCACCACACACCGCCATAGAAATTTCTTTGCCATGGTTGCATATTGACCAACACCATTAATTTCGGAGTACCATATTGTGATCGCCGTACGACCTCTGCTGGAACCTTCCATGAATGCAACGCTGACAGCGCCGCCGATGTTTTTACAAGTACTGGCTGACCGTACCGGCAGCCCGGCTGCCTTGCTGTGGCGCGCCGGTGGCGCGGAGGCCGGCCCGCTGCCGCAGGAACCGCTGGCCGAGCTGGCCGGCGCCATGCCGTGTTTCTATCCTGCTGAACTGGAGCCCGAACTGGCAGCGGCCTTGCAGCAGGCCGGCTGGCAAGCGCTGCCCGCCGACGCGGTGCTGAGCGCGAACGATGCGCTGGACAAGAATTTGCCGCCCGCCATCCAATGGATCGCGGGCGACTGGTTTTTGGCGCCGCCGCCGAAGCCGGTCGGAGCCCAGGCCGCCTCGCGCGCGCTGGCGCTGCAGCTGGTGCAGCTGGTGACGGCGGACGCCGATACCCATGAAATCGAGGCGCTGCTGCGGCAAGACCCGACGCTGTCGTATCACCTGCTGAAGCTGGTCAATTCGCTGGGCATGGGCACGGGCCGGCGCGTCACCAGTTTTTCGCAGGCGATCCTGATCCTGGGCCGGGCCCAGCTGCGCCGCTGGCTGAATCTGATGTTGTTCTCGTCGCGCGAAGGCGACCAGCGCTCCGGCATGTTGCTGGCCCGGGTTGCTGTGCGGGCGCGGGCGCTGGAATTACTGGCCAAGGCGATCGGACTCGGCAAGCCCTTGCAGGAGCAGGGTTTCATGGTTGGTATGTTCTCGCTGCTGGGCGTGCTGTTCGGCATGGCTCTGAGCGATGTGCTGCAACCGCTGACCATCAGTGATGAGGTGCGGCTGGCCTTGCTGGAGCAGGGCGGCGAACTGGGGCAGTTGCTGAGCCTGCTCGAAGCGGGCGAACGGGGCGACTTCGCGGCGCTGGCGACCCAGCTCGGTGCGCTGGGGCTGGACGCCGAAGTGTATAACCAGGCCGTGGCCGACGCCAATCTGTGGATGCAGGGCGTGGCCGGCAGCAAAACGGGTAGCGCCCATGCTTGAAAGCGCTCTGCAGCAGTGTCTGGCGTTAAGCCAGCTGGCCCGCAGCCAGCAGGGCGCCGCGCAAGTGCAGACGTTGGCCAGCCTGGAAGTGGCACTGGAACAGGCCCGTAGCGCCGCCGCCGGGGCCTTGCCGGCCGCGCAGCAGGACGCGGTGCTGGACCTGGACCTGACTGGCTATGTGAGCGGCTGGAGTGTCGGGGCGGAACAGCTGTTCGGCTACACGGCGCAGGAGGCGCTGGGGCAGCATGTGCTGTTCCTGTACGCCGACGATGATGACGATGGCGATATCGCCGAGCTGTTCCTTGAACCCGCGCTGCAGCAGGCCGACGGCGCCGAGGTGCGGGTCACCGCCGATGTGCGGCGGCGCAAGAAATCGGGCGAGCTGATCTGGGTGCAGCTATCGATCGCGCTGCGTCACGACGACTGTGACGAGGCCGTCGGCATGCAAGTCCATTTGCGCCAGGTGCGCGAGCCGCTGTCCGATGCCGACAAGGTCCACCTGCATGCCCGCATCATCGAGGATACCGATCAGGGCGTGCTGATCACCGATGCCCAGGAACGCATCGTTTCGATCAATTCCTCGTTCACCCGCATCACCGGCTACACGCCGGCCGAATCGATCGGCCAGACGCCCGACCTGCTACGCTCCGGCGTGCATGACGCCGAGTTCCGCGCCAAGGTGCGCGCCGCCATGCAGGGGCAGGGGCCGTGGCGTGGCGAAATCATCGGCCGCCGCAAGAATGGCGAATTGTTCCCGCAATCGGTGACGATCAGCGTGGTGCGCGATGCGCACGGCGACATCAGCCATACCTTCTCGCTGTTTTCCGACATCAGCGTGCACAAGGATGCCGAGGCGCGCATGCAGCGCATGGCCAACTACGACAGCCTGACCGGCTTGCCGAACCTGTGCCTGCTGAACCAGTTGCTGGGTCAGGCTCTGACCGAGGCCCGCCGCACGCAGCAGCACGGCGCCTTGCTGGTGATCGAAATTACCCGCATCGGCGCCATCAGCGATACGCTGGGGCATGAAATCGGCAATGAACTGCTGACCGAAATCGGCCGCATGCTGCGTTTGTCGCTGCGCGAGGCCGATGTGCTGGCGCGCCTGGATGGCAGCAAGTTTGCCGTCGCCCTGTTGCACATTGAAAAGCGCGAGCACGCCGCCATCGTGGCGCAAAAGCTGATCGACACGCTGGCCGCGCCGATCCGGATCGCCGCGCACAGCCTGCAGGTCGGCGCCCACATCGGCGTCACCGTGTACCCGGAAGACGGCATCGAGACCTCGACGCTGATACGCTATGCCGACGTCGCCACCAGCAAGGCAGCGCAGAACATGGAATCGGCCTTCCTGTTCTATAGCGAGGAAATGAACCAGCGCGCCAAGGAACACCTGCGCATCGAGAGCGAGCTGCGGCAGGCGCTGGCGAATAATGAATTGCTGCTGTACTACCAGCCCAAGGTCAGCCTGCGCAGCGGCCGCATTGTCGGCGCCGAAGCCTTGCTGCGCTGGCGCCATCCGGTGCGCGGACTGGTGTCGCCGGGCGTGTTCATTCCGGTGGCCGAGGAGACCGGCCTGATCCTCGACCTCGGCACCTGGGTGCTGGAAGAAGCGTGCCGGCAGGTGCGGGCCTGGAAGGATGCCAACCTGATCATGCCGCCGATCGCCGTCAACCTGTCGGCGCGCCAGTTCGATGAGCAGCTGCCGGAGCGCATCGCAGCCGTGCTGGAGCGGCATCAGGTGCAGCCTGAGCAGATCATGCTGGAAATCACCGAAAGCCTGCTGGTGCGCGGCGCCGACGCCGTCATCGCCATCATGAACAAACTGGTGGCGATGGGCATGGCACTGGCACTCGATGATTTCGGCACCGGCTATTCCAGCCTGGCCTACCTGAAGAAATTCCCGATCAGCACGCTGAAGATCGACCGCTCCTTCGTGATCGGCCTGCCCTACGAAGAAAATGATTGCGCCATCGCCCGCGCCATCGT
>JBGSBQ010000154.1:0-7491 GCA_041730475.1 Sphingomonadaceae bacterium | reverse complement strand
CTGATATAAAAAAAGCCGGCCGGTGCATGAACACCGGTCGGCTTTTGCGGGGCAGGCGCGGATTACTTCGCGACTGGCGCCTTGTTGGCTGGGTGGGTTTCCCACATGATCCAGTAGCGTGCCAGGTCGCCGCGGCCGTCGTTGCCGCTGACAGCTTTCAGCGTGGCGACCGAGTCTTCCAGCTTGCCAGCCAGCGCTTGCGCGTAACCGAGGCGCAGTTTGGCGTCTTCCGGATTCTTGGCGACGCCTTTGGCGATACCTTGTTTCATCAGGTCGATACCCTTGTCGAACTGGCCCATGGTGACATAGGCGAAGCCCAGGTTGACCAGACCGACGCCGTCTTTCGATTTCTGTGCCGAGGCTTCGCCCGAACCGATGTTCTTGGCATCGTCAGCGGCGCCTTTGTTGGCCTGGTCGCGAATCTTCTTCAGGCCCGCACCGTCTTTGCCGCCGGGCAGTTCGCCTGGATAGCCCTTGTCCATCGCGGTTTTCGCTTCGGTGAAGAAGCCGCCCAGCAGGGCCAGTTCGGCGTATTCAGCGTAGTCTTCCGGCTCCATCTTGGACGGCACGGCGACCGCTTTCAAACGCAGCAGGTCGAGGTCAAAGCGGGCCGCGTAGGCTGGCTTGCCGCGGGTGCGGCTGATCAGGTCAGCCCAGTAGGCTTCGGTCGGGTAGTACTTGACCAGCAGTTCCACCGCTTGCAGGTACAGCGCATTGTCCTTGGTCTTGATGCCGACGTTACCCAACAGCGTCAGTTCGTCCGACGACGGCGCCTTGTTGGCCGCTTCGGCCGCTTCCACGTCCTTCAGCACTTCGGCCTTGGTGGTAGCGAAGTCGTTCTTGAAGAAGTAGGCGCGCACCAGCGACGAACGCACGGCAGCTTTATCGCCACCTTCAGCGATGTAGCGGTTGAACCAGACGATGGCCTTGTCGAAGTCCTTGCTGGTGTAATAGATGTTGGCCGAGGCGTTGATGAAGTTCAGCTTGTCCTTCGGTGCCATGCGGCCGGAGTCGATCATCGCTTCCAGCGCGGGCAGCAGCATAGCGTTGTCGCTGCTGGCCGAACCCAGTTGCACCCGGCTCTGATTCAGGATGAAGATTTCATACGGGGTCAGGTTCGGCAGCGCCGCAACCTGGTCCAGGCGGTTTTTGATTTCGGCGAAATTCTTGGCGGCCATCAGTTCTTTGGTCTGGGCCGGATCGATCAACTTGTACATTTCCTGGCGCACGGTGTCCGGCTTTGGAGCTTCCGGTGCCGCGGCTTTTTCCGCAGCAGTGGCGGCCGACATGCCAAGCATGGCTGGCGCAGCGTTCAGGCCAATGGCGGCCAGGATCAGGCTAATACGAGCGAGACGAAATTGAGACATGACTAATCCTTCGATCAGGGATTTAAACGGTAAAAACCGCGTATTGTTACATAAAACCGGCAGTGGCTGAGATTTCAAATGTGCGTCACGGCCTGACCCGCTGAATTGAATAGCAGGCAGCGCGCCGGCGGCAGGAATAGCTTGACGGGCGCGCCCGCATGCAGTGTTGCTGCCTCGGCAGCGACCCGCACCGCCAGCATGGCGGGCAGGCCAGTCATGCTGGCATACACGATGGTCTGATCGCCCAGATATTCGACATGGCCGACGCTGGCGGCGATGCCATCGGCGCTAGCCTCCACCTGCAGCGACATGTGCTCGGCACGGATGCCGACGGTGACCGGGTCGCCCGGCGCCAGCGCCGTCGTCGACAGCGCATCGATACTGATGATGCTGTCATCCGGCAGGCGTACGCTGGCCTGCTGCGGCGCCACGCTGAGCACCACGGCCGGAATCAAATTCATCTTCGGGGTGCCGAGGAAGCCGGCCACGAACAGGTTGGCCGGACGGTTGTAGAGTGCGTGCGGCGTACCGACTTGCTCGATGCGGCCACCGTTGAAGACCACGATGCGCTGCCCCAGCGTCATCGCTTCCACTTGATCGTGGGTCACGTAGATCATGGTGGTGCGTAGTTCCTGATGCAGGCGGCTGATCTCGACCCGCATCTGCACCCGCAGGCTGGCGTCGAGGTTGGACAGCGGCTCGTCGAACAGGAACAGCTCCGGCTTGCGTACGATGGCGCGCCCGATCGCTACCCGCTGGCGCTGGCCACCGGAGAGTTCCTTCGGCTTGCGCTGCAACAGCGGGGCGATTTGCAGAATGTCGGCGGCACGTTCGACGGCGGCGCGCACGTCGGCCGCCGGGCGGCCGGCCAGCTTCAGCGCGAACGCCATGTTTTCATATACCGACATGTGCGGATACAGCGCATACGACTGGAACACCATGGCCAGCTTGCGGGCTGCCGGGGCAATGTCGTTGGCCAGCACGCCACCGATGTGCAGCTGGCCGGCGCTGATGGTTTCCAGTCCGGCGATCATGCGCAGCAGCGTCGATTTGCCGCAGCCGGAAGGGCCGACGAAGACCATGAATTCGCCATCGGCGATGTCGAGGTCGACGCCGTGGATTACCGGCGTCTTGTCGTCATAGCGTTTGACGATATTGGAGAGACGGACACTTGCCATCGGCTTAGCCCGCGCTGGCAGCTTGTTGCTGCGCAGCGGCCTGCTGTTCCTTCTGCTCCGGATGCGCCGTCATCGGAATGAACTGCGACAGGATCGCCACCGGCACCGCGCTGCACAGCACCCAGACGAAGAAGTGCTGGTAGCCGAGCGCCATCTGGATATCGCCGCTGATCCACTTGAACAGCACGAAGCCGAGCTGCATGATGCCGGTCGAGAAGGCGTAATGGGCGGTCTGGTATTTGCCCGGCGCGACTACCTGCATCATGTACAGGATCAGACCGACGAAGCCAAAGCCATAGCCGAACATTTCCAGACTGAGGGCGGCGCCGATCACAGTCAGGTCGGTCGGGGTGTAGGTCGACAGGAAGTAGAACACCAGATTCGGCAGGTTGAGCGCCAGGATCAGCCACAGCATGGCGCGTTTCAGGCTCAGCCACGACGTGAAGTAGCCGCCGGCGATGCTGCCGATGATGAAGGCGATGGTGCCGGTGGTGCCATACACGGCGCCCACTTCGGCGGTGGTCAGTCCGAGGCCGCCGGCGCTGTGGGCGTCGCGCAGGAACAGCGGGCCGATGGTCTGCACCTGCGCTTCACCGGCGCGGAACAGGATGATGAAGACGATCGAGACCCAGATGCCGGGTTTGCGCACGTATTCGATCACTACGTCCTTCAGGGTGCGGGCGATGCCGGCCACGGTCTTGTCGGCCGAGACTTCGTTCTTCGCCAGCGGCAGTGCCCAGCTGTGATACAGGCCAAGCGCGATCATGACGGCGGCCAGCAGCAGGAAGATGATGGTCCATGCGGGTTTTACGCCCTGCGTCTTTTCCAGATAGCCGGCCAGGATGACCATGCCACCGAGGCAGATGAAGCGGCCGGCGTTGAAGAAGGTGCCGGTCCAGCCGGCGTAGCTGGCCTGCTGTTTTTCATCGAGGCTGGCAATGTATAAACCGTCGCAGGCAATATCGTGGGTAGCCGAGGCGATCGCCACCAGCGCCAGTACGCCGACGCAGGCCGACATCCAGAACGGCAGTTGCAGCGCCAGCGCGACCACGGCCATGCAGGCGCCGCCGATCAGCTGGAAGGTGACGATGATCAGTTTCTTGCTGCTGGCCAGTTCGAGGAAGGGACTCCACAACGGTTTGAAGACCCAGGCCATGCCGATGGCGGCGGTCCAGTGGCCGATGTCGTCGTTTGGCACGCCGAGGCTCTTGAACATCAGGCTGGCGATCAGGGCGATCACGAAGTAGGGCAGGCCCTGCGCGAAGTACAGCGTGGGTATCCATGCCAGCGGGCTGCGTGCGGTCTTGTTGTGTGCTTCCATTGCAGTGTCTCTCCATTTTGCCGTCGTCCTCGCGCAAGCGGGGACCCATGCTGAGTGGGCGCAGCATAGGTTCCCGCCTGCGCGGGAACGACGTGGTTTTTTTATAGTTCTATTCGAAGCCGGGCACTGGTACCTGACCACGTGCTTCCAGCTTGCCGGACAACCAGCCGTTGATGGCCTCCAGTGCCGGCTTGGCGAAACCGTAGGTCATCAGCGCCGGTGCCGCGATATCGAGCGCCTGATACGGATTCCACAAGGCCAGATGCAGGTCCGGCTTCCAGTTGCCGCGCGCATGCGGGCCGTAACGCAGGCGCGAGGTCGAGGCCAAAATGGTAAAGCGGCCATCCTGCGGCAGCGCGCTCCAGTCAAACGTTTCGGCATCGGCAAAGGTCACCAGTTCCACGTCATACAGGCGGCCCAGCGAGGCAGCGACATCGGCGGCCGGCACGCCAGCTTCCGAGACGCCGTCGCTGACCACGTCCTGGCGCACGATCAGGCGCACTTGCGCACCGGCGGCCGGACGTTGCGGATTGCCGCGTGCGGTCAGGCTGCGGCGCCAGCCTTCGGCCATGATCTCACGGTCGGCCGCATCTTCCTTGTACGAGCGTGGCTTGCACGGATAGGCCAGTGCCAGTGCCGACAAACGCGCCAGCCGGACTTCAACTTCTTCCATGGTCAGCGCGCCCGAAGCCAGTGCAGCAGCAATCGAATTGAGCGTCTCTTCCTGCGTTTCGGTGGTGCCCAGCGCCATCACCATATCAGCGCCGGCGGTCAGCGCGCGCACCGCGGCGTTGCCGACGCCATAGCGGCCGGCGATGGCGTGCATGTCCATGCCGTCGGTGATGATGATGCCGCGGTATTTCCATTCATCGCGCAGCAGGTCGGTCAGGATGCGGCGCGACATGGTGGCTGGATTGTCCGGGTCCAGCGTTGGATAGACGATGTGCGCGGTCATCATGGCTGGCGCATGGCCGGCAGCGAGACGGAACGGTGCCAGTTCCAGGCGGTTCAGTTCTTCCAACGGCTTGTCGACGGTCGGCAGGTCGCGGTGCGAATCGACGTTGGTATCGCCGTGGCCGGGGAAGTGCTTGACGCAGCAGGCCACCCCTTCGGCATGGCTGCCGGCCATCCACGCCATCGCCAGTTCGGCGGCGCGCTTCGGCTCGGCGCCGAAGGAGCGCTCGGCGATCACCGGGTTGTGCGGGTTGTTGTTCAGGTCCAGCACCGGCGCGAAGTTCCAGTTGAAGCCGAGCGACTTGACGGCGCGCGCCACGGCGGCGCCGGTGTGGTAGCACAGGTCGGTGTCGTTGGCGGCACCGAGGCCCATCGCGGCTGGCGGCGCTGGCACCCAGGTCGAACGTACCACGGCGCCGCCTTCCTGGTCGATTGCGATCAGCGACTCAGGGCCCATCACGGCGCGCAGGTCGGCGGTCAGTTTGGCCAGTTGTTCGGAGTCGGTCATATTGCCGCGGAACAGACAGACGGCACGGATGCTGTTGGCTTTCAGGAAGGCTGCGGTGGCGTCGTCGAGTACCGTGCCGGGGAAGCGTATCATGATCAGCTTACCGGCGATTTGTCTGAGGTCGTTGAGGGTTGGTGTCGTCATTTCACAGCTCCGTCCATGCCACGCATGAAGAATCGTTGAGTAAATAAAAAGGCTGCCAGCGTGGGCAGGATGGTCAGCACGGTCCCGGCCGCGATCACGCGGGTGCTGCTGCCGAAGGTGCCGCGCAAATACAGCACGCCCACCGACAGGGGAAATTCATCGGGTTTCGACATCACGATCGAGGGCCAGATGTATTCGTTCCATGCTTCGACGGCGGTCAGGATGCCGACCGTGGCCAGCCACGGCGCGATCAGCGGCAGCATGATCCGGCTGAAGATGGTCCATTCGGAGGCACCGTCAACCCGGGCAGCGTCGATCAGGTCTTGCGGCACTTCCTCGAAGGCTTGCTTGAGCAACAGGATAGCGACCGCCGTCACCACGTTGGGCAGGATCACGCCGGTGTAGGTATCGACCAGACTGAGTTTGGTGACGGTGATGAAGTTGACCAGAAAATTCACTTCCGATGGCAGCACCAGCGTCGCCAGAATCAGGCCAAATACCAGCTTGCGGCCCTTGAACTGCATGCGCGCCAGCGGGTAGGCGGCGGCCGAGCACAGGGCCAGTTTCCAGAACACGGTGCAGGCGGCGATGAAGACCGAGTTGCGGAAGAAGGACCAGAGCGGGATGGCGCGGAACACCTCGATGAAGTTGTCCAGCGACGGCGATTGCGGCCAGAAGGTCGGCGGGAAGGCGAAGATATTGCCTTCGGTGGACAGCGCGGTGACCAGCGTCCACCAGAACGGGAACACGCAGACCACGGCCAGCGCGCACAGGATCAGGTAATGAGCGAGGGTTTTCATCAGCGGTGTTTCGGTTTGATGTAGCGCAGGCAGAGCAGGGCGATGCCGACGCAGAAGACCGAGACCACGAAACTTGCAGCCAGCGCGCGCGGCAGCTTGAGGTGCTTCAGGCCCTGATCGTAAGCGTAATACAGGCCGGTGAAGGTGGAGTTCATCGGGCCGCCCTGGGTCAGCACGTCGACTTCCTGATAGGCTTTCAGCGCCGCCAGCACCGACAGGATGGAACACACCATGATGGTCGGGCGCAGCATCGGTACGGTAATTTTCCAGAAGCGCTGCCAGCGGCTGGCGCCATCGAGGATGGCGGCTTCCTGCATGTCGGCGGGTACCGCCTGCAGCGCGGCCAGATACATCACCATATACCAGCCCAGCCCACGCCACAGCGTAACGAACATGATGGCGAACAGCGCCAGCGTGTCGTTCGACAGCCAGCCGACCGGCGCGCCGACCAGATTGAGCGTCATCAGCACGTAATTCAGTGCGCCCTGTTCGTGGAACATAAAGCCCCACATGATGCCGACCACCGACACCGTGGTCACCACCGGCACGTAGAAGGCGGCGCGGAAGTAGCGGATGCCGGGCAGCTGGTTGTTGACCAGTACCGCCAGACTGAGGGCGCCGATCTGCACGAAGGGCACCATCAGCAGGAATAGCAGCGAGTTTTTCAGGCCGGTGACGAACATCTCGTTATCGAAGATGTAGCGGAAGTTATCCAGGCCGACCCAGTGCGTGTCGCGTATCAGGCTGTAGTCGGTGAAGGCCAGCAGCGAGCCGAAGGCGACCGGCCAGAATGAGAACACGGCCAGCAGCAGCAGCGCCGGGGCGAGGAACAGCCAGGCGGTCAGGTTGCGGTGAAGTGGCTTGGCTGGCATCTTAGCGGCTCCGCTGGGCGGCGAGTTTCTTGTTCCAGATCGCGACCGCCTGATCCAGCGCCTGCTGAACGTCCTGCTTGCCGGTGACGCCGGCTTCGACCGCCTTCACCAGATAGCGCCGCAGTTCGTCGTAATCGGTGACGCCGGCCACATACATGGTGTGCGAATAGGGCATCGACACGGCGCCAGCGGAGACAGCCTTTTCGGCGGCGCCGGCACCCGGTGGTACGGCCATGAAGAAGGGATCGTTGGCGGCCTGACGCATGGCCGGGAACACGCTGGCCTGTTTGGCGAATGCGAGCTGGTTGGCGTCGTTGGTCAGGTAGCGCGCGAACTTGCCGATGGCC
>JBGSBQ010000153.1:0-7511 GCA_041730475.1 Sphingomonadaceae bacterium | reverse complement strand
GGCGCTGCTGCCCGAGCCGTTCATCGGGCGGCTGGCGATCGGCGAACTCGATGCGGTGCGGGTGGTGGAGCCGGCGTTGCAATGGCAGGTCGCGCACGTGTGGCGCGGCCAGTATCTGTCGCACGCGGCGCGCGCGTGGCTGGACGTGTGCGGCGAGCTGCTTACGCCGGCGGCAGTGCGTGCAGCGCCACGCCCTCGATAGGATCGATGGCCTGCTCCCACGGCCGCAGCGCGATGAAGCGGCGCGCCTCGTCATAGCCGGCCTGCCAGCGCTGGCGGATGCCGGCGGCGCTGAAGTCGATATCCTTGGTGTGGTCCTCGCCGCCGATACGCGGCGCCTGCAGCGACAGGATATGCATGGTGGTGCCACAGCCCCAGGCAGCCAGTTCGCGCACCGCGTCACTGTTCGCGACTTCCTCCGGCAGGTGCAGCGTCAGCTGGCGAATCACATGGCGCAGCCGGTGCAGCTTGCGCTGCTGCTCGATATTGCTGGCGCGGCTGGCGTACTGGATTTCCTTCTGCCGATCCAGCACCTGCAGCACGCTGTCCGGCTCACTGCCGTCCGGGTTCCACACCTGCACCGAGAAGATCACCGAACTGCGGCGCGGCTCGTCGTCCAGTACCGCTTCGATCGGCGTGTTGGAGTAAATGCCGCCGTCCCAGTACGGTTCGCCGTCAATACGGATCGCCGGGAAGGCCGGTGGCAGCGCACCAGATGCCATCACATGGTCAGCATGCAGCACTTCCTTGCGGCTGTCGAAATAGCGCATGGCCCCACTACGGGCATTGACGGCGCCCACGGTCAGGCGCGTATGGCGGGCATTCAGGTGTTCAAAGTCAACCAGCGTATCGAGCGTGGTGCGCAGCGGGCCAGTACGGTAGTAGGAAGCATGTTCGACGCCGAGATGGGCGTCCGGATTCCACCATGCGGGCGGATTCGGTTCGAAGAAGGCGGGGATGCCCTGCCCCACCGTGACCAGATTGGCGAGGGCGCGAGGCATGCCGCTGAAGCCCAGCGCATTCTGTTCCATGCGGTGCCAGAACTGGCGCAACCGGTCAAGCCGCTGGTCAGGCGGATTGCCCGCGATGATGGCGCCGTTGATGGCGCCAATCGAGGTGCCGATCACCCAGTCCGGCTCGATGCCCGCTTCGTGCATGGCCTGATAGACGCCCAACTGGTAGGCGCCCAGCGCACCCCCGCCCTGCAGCACGAGGACCACCTGGCCCGGCATCGACGATGGCGCGGGCCGGGACAACTTAGCCTTCGGCGATACGCTTGGCGATATGGGCCAGCGCATCTTCCACCTGATCGACCAGGATCAGGCACAAGTCACCCTCCTGCAAGCGTGCCAGCGCGGTATCGATCGCCTTGAACTCGCCGAAGATTTCTTCGATATGGGTGGTACGCGGTGCACCATCGAGACCCTTGCGCAGCAGCCCCACCACTTCACCATCGACACGCCCGCGCTGGCACGCATCTTCGTACAGGATCACATCGTCGAAGGCGCGGCCGAGAATTTCGGTCTGCTGCGTGATGTCCTGATCACGGCGGTCGCCAGCGCCCGAGATCACCACGCCACGGCGCTTGGCCGGCATGGTTTCCACGGCCTGCACCAGCGCCAGAATGGCGTCCGGGTTGTGGCCGTAGTCGGCGATCAGGGTCGCACCGCGATAATCGAATACATTGAAGCGCCCTGGCGCATTATCGGCATCGTTGGCAAAGGTCTTCAGACCAAGACGGATCGCGTCCCAGCTAATGCCCACGCCCCATGCCGCAGACACCGCTGCCATCACGTTCTCGACCTGGAAGCCGATCGCGCCATTGCGGGTAATCGGCACCTGCTCCAGCGCGATCTTGTGCTGCTGATCGCCCTCCACCGCGACGATATGGCCATCGGCCACGTACACGGTGCGGCTGCCCTGCGCGATATGGGTCGCGATCACCGGATGGCCGCGCTCCGCGCCGAAGAAGATCACCTTGCCACGGCAGTTGTTGGCCATGCCGGCGACGATAGGATCGGTCGCGTTCAGCACCGCGTAACCGCTCTCGGAGACGTTTTGCACGATCACGCGCTTCAACACCGCCAGATCTTCCACGGGGGTGATGTAGTGCAGGCCGAGGTGGTCGCCACTGCCGATGTTGGTCACCACGGCAACCTGGCAACGGTCATAGGCCAGCCCTTCGCGCAGCACGCCGCCGCGGGCAGTTTCGAACACGGCGGCATCCACGTCCGGATGCAGCAGCACATTACGCGCGCTGCGCGGACCGCTGCAATCGCCGCTGTCGGTCTGACGACCTTCGATGTAGACGCCGTCGGTATTGGTCATGCCGGTGCGCAGGCCGCCGGCGGTCAGCAGGTGCGCGATCAGGCGCACCGTAGTGGTCTTGCCGTTGGTGCCGGTGACGGCCACCACCGGAATGCGGCCATTCTCGCCCGGTGCAAACATGGTGTTGACGATGGCTTCGCCAACGGCGCGGCCCTTGCCGTAGGACGGCGAGATGTGCATGCGCAGGCCCGGTGCCGCGTTCACTTCCACCACGCCGCCGCGCTGATTTTCAATCGGTTGCAGCACGTCGTCGCAGACCACGTCAACGCCGCAGATATCGAGGCCGATCATCTGCGCCGCTTCGACTGCGCGCGCCGCCACTTCCGGATGCACGTCGTCGGTCACATCGGTGGCGCTGCCGCCGGTCGACAGGTTGGCGTTGTTGCGCAGGATGACGCGCTGGCCCTTGGTCGGAATCGAATCGGCATCCAGGTCCTGCAACGCCAGCCGCGCCAGCGCGATGTCGTCGAAGCGAATCTTGGTCAGCGAAGTCGAATGGCCGCTGCCGCGCCGTGGATCGGCATTCACCAGCTCCACCAGTTCGCGCACGGTATGCACGCCATCGCCCACCACATGCGGCGGATCGCGGCGCGCTGCCGCCACCAGCTTGTTACCGATTACCAGCAAGCGGAAATCGTGGCCCGGCAGGTAGCGCTCGACCATGATGTCGTCGCGGAATTCCTTGGCCGTATGGAAGGCCTTGGTCAGGTGCTCCTTGGTCATCACATTGACGGTGACGCCCTTGCCCTGATTGCCGTCTTTCGGCTTGACCACCACTGGCAGGCCGATTTCCATGGCGGCGGCCCAGGCATCTTCGGCGTCTTCCACCGAACGGCCGATCGGCACCGGCACGCCAGCGGCGTGCAACAGTTTCTTGGTCAGTTCCTTGTCCTGCGCGATGGCTTCGCCAATGGCGCTGGTGCTGTCCATTTCGGCCGCCTGGATGCGGCGCTGGCGCGAGCCCCAGCCGAACATCACCATGCTGCCTTCGGTCAGGCGACGGATTGGAATGTCGCGTGCAATCGCGGCCGACACGATGGCGCCGGTACTCGGGCCAAGGCGCACGTCTTCATCCAGATCGCGCAGTTCTGCCAGTGCGCCATCCAGATCGAACGGGGTATCGGCCAGTGCCGCGTTGATCAGGTTCAGTGCCAGCTTCATGGCCAGTAGGCCCACCGCTTCTTCGCTGTACTCGACCACGGTCTGGTAAATACCGTCTTCCAGCGTTGGCGTGGTGCGGCTGAAGGTGACCGGGCAGCCGGCCTGCGCCTGCAGCGACAGCGCTGTCACTTCCAGCACGCGCGCCAGTGCGACCGCATCGTTATTGCCGGTCGGGCGCAAGGCACCGAGGGCCGGGAAGCGCGCACGCAGGCGCACTTCAAAACCGGGCATGGAAGCAATCGACTGCTCCTCGGGCGGGCAGGACACGATCACCTCAACTGCCGTGTGGTGACTCCAAAGATTTGGGCCGCGCAGCGCGCGGGTGCGTATGACTTCCATAAATCTGCTTATCCTGTTGTGATATCTGCGTGGCGTCGTTCTCGGTGACGCTCAAGGGGTAACGCTTGGTTTATTGGTGGTGCTTGGTCGGGTTGCGCTCAAACGTGCGCAAGCCGGCGCCGATCAGGTCCGGTGACAGGCCCAGTGCCCAGCCGGCTGCAATCGCAGCCAGCACGGCTTCCGGCGGCATCAGGCGCGACAGCGGCAGGCTGGCGACTTCCGCGTCGCCCTTGGCCAGCACGATGCAGTCGGCGCGCTGGAACACCACGCGCAGTCCGGCCTGACGATGCGCGACTACGGCCGCCAGATGCTCGTCGGCGCCGTAGAACATCACTTCGCCGTCGCACAGGCTGGCCATGTCCACCACTTGCGGATCGGCCGCATTCAGCACCGCGACGCCGCTCGGCAGGATCACATCCACTTGCGTGCGCAGCACCGCGTACAGACGGTCGATGCTGTCGATATAAAATTCGTCGAGTTCCTCGAAGCCACTGACATCGGTCACCACGCCGACCGCGCATTTGTCATAGGCCAGACCTTCGGTCAGGATCATGCGGGCGTCGCTTTCGAACACGGCCGCTTCGACATTCTTGTTCAACAGCAGGCGCTCGCCGGTTTCCCACGCACTGAAACCATCCTTCGGCAGCAAACGGCCGTTCACGTACAGCCCATCGCCGCAAGTCAATCCGACCTTCTTGCCGCCGATTTGCAGCAGCCACGCGATCAAGCGTGCGGCCTTGGTGGTGCCATGCTTGCCGCTGATGCCGATGATCGGCATGCGACCCGATTCTTCCGGCGCAAACAGGTGATCGACAATCGCCGCCCCCACATTGCGCGGTTCGCCCACGGCTGGTTTCAAATGGGCCAGCAGGCCCGGGCTGGCGTTGACTTCGATGATGGCGCCGCCCTGCTCGTGCAGCGGACGGGTAATGTCGCTGGTGACCAGATCAATGCCGGCGATATCCAGACCCACCACGCGCGCCGCCAGCGTCGCCATCGCGGCCACCTGCGGGTGCACCTTGTCGGTTACGTCGATAGCGACATTGCCGTTCGGCTGGATCAGCACTTTCTGGCCGTCCAGCGGCACCGAATAGGCCGTCATGTTCTGGCGTTCCAGTTCCAGGATGATCTCGGCCGATTCGTGCGGCGTGATCAGGCCCAGCGGCGCATCTTCGGTGGTGCCGCGGCGCGGATCGACGCGGTTGATCTGCACTTCGCACAGTTCAATCACGTTCAGCTTACCGTCACCGGTGACCCACAGCGATTCGCCGGCGGCAGCCGCCACCAGACGCTTGCCCACCACCAGCAGGCGGTGTTCATCACCGGGAATGAAGCGCTCGACGATCACGCTCTTGCTCTCGCCCTTGCGTGCGGCCAGCGCGTAGGCGGCCGTTACGTCCGATTCGGTCATCAGGTTGAGCGATACGCCACGGCCATGGTTGCCGTCATACGGCTTGACCACCACTGGCACGCCGATGTCCTGTGCTGCTTCCCAGGCCGCTTCGGCGCTGGTTACCAGTTCGCCTTCGGGCACCGGCACGCCGCACGAGGACAGCAGGCTCTTGATCAGATCCTTGTCGCTGGCGATGCCTTCGGCGATCGCGCTGGTCTGTTCGGTTTCAGCAGTCCAGATACGGCGCTGGCGGGCGCCATGGCCCAGTTGCACCAGATTGCCATCGGTCAGGCGGATCGACGGAATGCCACGCTCGGTGGCAGCATCGACGATGTTGGCGGTGCTGGGGCCGAGGCACAGCGATTCGACCATGTCGGTCAGCTTGGCGATGGTGGCGTCCAGTGCATACGGACGGTCTTCGATAGCGGCCATCAGCAGGTCGCGGCCGGCGGCCAGCGCAGCGCGGCCAACCTGCTCCTGACGGGTGCGGAACGCCATCTTGTAGATGCCGCTTCCTTCAGCGACCTGCCGGGTTTTGCCGAAACCGGTCTTCATGCCGGCCAGGTTTTGCAGCTCCAGCACCACATGTTCAAGAATATGGCCGGCATAGGTGCCGTCGCGCAGACGTTCGAGGAAGCCGCCATGCTCGCCCACACCACAGCGATGCACGACCAGACCGGGCAACCACGCGGTCAGCCGTTCATACAAGCCAGGGATCGTATTCGAGGGGAATTCTTCGAGCGCGCCAATATCCAGCCACGCCTCAATCACCGGGCGATAGGTCCAAATATTCGGTCCGCGCAGATAAGTCTCGCGGAGAATTTCAATTTCTTTCTTCTTGATCATGTTTCTGTTCTTGTAACTTTGTTATCAGCCGGGGCCAGCCTGCGCCGTATTTTAAACCCTGAGTCACTACTAGCTGCCAAATTCTGTACGGCGATCACCCAAAACCATCAAGTTATCACGCAGCGTCTGCGCGTGTATCTTGCAGTATGTCTATTGCGGTATACTTCCGGCTAACAGAGCACAGCTGCATTACCTTGATTTCTGTCAATTCTTTAATTACTGACAGAATACCGTAAATATTCGCTTCCAACACCATACACACCATCACCGTCTTTGTCTCTCAGGCAAAGACAGACCCGGAGTACGCCGCACGATGACAACTGAACAACTTTCCTCACCTTCCGGCCTTGCCGAGCTGCCTGAACGCTGGCGCTCTGAGGTGCAAGTGCAACTTTCCAATGGGGAAAACGTTGTAAGTGCCCTGGAGGTTGACTTAGATCAGCAACTTCATTTCTCCAAGGGGCTGATCCTGCTCACGGCGGGCCGTATTTTAGCGCGTGCTCCTGGGCAACAGGCATGGAAAAGCTGGATTTACAGTAGCGACTTGCGCTTACAACACCATGACCACGCCGGCGTCGGCCATCTGGAACTGGTGAATGACGCGGGCCGGCTGGCCGCGTGGCGCTTCACGCTGGGCCAGAACCTGCACGCGATCCGTCTGGTCGAGCAATTTGACGCCCACCGCGACAGCCACGCCAGCGGCGTGCCGGTGGTGCGCGAGGATAAGAATATCTGCCCCAGCTGCAAGGCGCCGCTGGAGCCGGAGCAGGAAGAATGCCCGATCTGCACCAAGGTTATCTACACCCCGCCGTCGACCTGGACCCTGTTCCGCCTGTGGCGCTTCGCCAAGCCGTACAAGTCGCAACTGGCGCTGGGCTTCGCCCTGATGCTGCTGGGCACAGGCGCCCACATGATCCCGCCCTACCTGACCATCCCGCTGATGGACAACGTACTGATCCCGTACCAGAACGGCAAGCCGGTCGATACCGGTCTCGTGACGCTGTACATGTCGGGTCTGGTGGCCTCGGCCGTGCTGGCCTGGATACTGGGCTGGGCCAAGACCTATGTGCTGGCGTTGGTATCGGAACGCATCGGCGCCGACCTGCGTACCGAAACCTATGAACATCTGCTGCGCCTGTCGCTCGAATACTTCGGCGGCAAGCGCACCGGCGACCTGATGTCGCGCATCGGCTCCGAGAGCGACCGCATCTGCGTGTTCCTGTCGCTGCACCTGCTCGACTTTGCCTCCGACTGTCTGATGATCATCATGACCGGCGTGATCCTGGTCTCGATCGACCCGTGGCTGGCCGCGTTCACGCTGCTGCCGCTGCCCTTCATTGCGTGGCTGATCCACATCGTGCGCGACCGCCTGCGCACCGGTTTCGAGAAAATCGACCGGGTCTGGGGCGAAGTGACCAACGTGCTGGCCGATACCATCCCCGGC
>JBGSBQ010000152.1:0-7520 GCA_041730475.1 Sphingomonadaceae bacterium | reverse complement strand
AAAAAACGCCGGGCAGCTGGTTTGGCTGCGGGGCTTTTTTGTGGGGCAAGGCCGTTTTGTCTTTAAGTTAAAGTGCCTTCGGGTGGGCTTGCACCCAAACACCATTTCTGGGGTCAGACCCGGCGGGTCTGACCCCGGCTTTGCGTCGGTGGGGTTTGCCGGCTGAACTGCGCCTTAACTTTTCTACATTAGGGGCAGCTCTGCTGCTTAGGCGGCCGGCAGTTTGGCGAACTGTTCGCGCATCTTGGCCAGCGTGGCCGAGAAGTTGGCAACCCGTTCTTTTTCCTGCGCGACCACTTCGGCCGGCGCACGCGCCACGAAGCTTTCGTTCGACAGCTTGCCGCTGGCCTTGGCAATCTC
The DNA here is from genome assembly GCA_041730475.1 of Sphingomonadaceae bacterium. GTDB lineage: Bacteria > Pseudomonadota > Gammaproteobacteria > Burkholderiales > Burkholderiaceae_D > Rugamonas. The sequence continues at coordinate 7,160 of JBGSBQ010000152.1, read as the reverse complement.
GCCTTCGACCCGGCTGATTTCCTTGGCCAGACGCTCACGCTCGGCCTTGACGTCGATCTCGACTTTCAGCATCAGCTTGGTCGTGCCGACGATGGCGACGGCGGCCGGCGAATCGGGTAGCGCATCGACGATCTGCACTTCGGCTAGCTTGCCCAGCGACTGGATGTACGGTGCGTACACGGCCAGCGCGGCACGCGCGTCGGCGTCGCCCGCTTCGACGATCAGCGGCACCCGCAACGAGGGCGCCAGTTGCATTTCGCCGCGCAGGTTGCGGGTGGCGTCGGTCAGCGCTTTCAGTTGCTGCATCCAGGCTTCGGCCGTCTCGCTGATGTTGGCCGGATTGGCGATCGGATACGGCTGGGTCATGATGGAGTCGCCCTCGGCCTTCAGTGTCTTGCCGGCCAGCGGGGCCACCGTTTGCCACAGTTGCTCGGTGACGAAGGGGATCACCGGGTGCGCCAGACGCAGCACCACTTCGAGCACGCGCAGCAGCGTGTGACGGGTGGCTTGCTGCTGGCCCGGGGTGCCGTGCTGGACTTGCACCTTGGCCACTTCCAGGTACCAGTCGCAGTATTCATCCCAGACGAATTTGTAGATGGCGCTGGCGATGTTGTCGAAGCGGTAGTCTTCGAAGCCTTTGGCGATTTCCAGTTCGGCTTTTTGCAGCAGCGAGATGATCCACTGGTCGGCCATCGACAGTTCGGCCGGATTCGGGCTGCAATCGTGGCCTTCGGTATTCATCAGCACGAAGCGGGTGGCGTTCCACAGCTTGTTGCAGAAGTTGCGGTAACCTTCGCAGCGGCCCAGGTCGAAGTTGATGTTGCGGCCCAGCGAGGCGTACGAGGCCATCGTGAAGCGTACCGCGTCAGTGCCGTAGGCGGCGATGCCTTCCGGGAATTCCTTGCGCGTGGCTTTGGCGATCTTCTCGGCCGCTTTCGGGTTCATCAGGCCGGTCGTGCGTTTCTCGACCAGCGCCTCGATGCCGATACCGTCGATCAGGTCGATCGGGTCCAGCGTGTTGCCCTTGGACTTGGACATCTTCTGGCCCTGCGAGTCGCGCACCAGACCATGCACGTAGACGGTCTCGAACGGCACTTTGCCGGTGAAGTGCGCCGTCATCATGACCATGCGCGCAACCCAGAAGAAGATGATGTCAAAGCCGGTCACCAGCACTGACGACGGCAGGAAGGCTTTCAGGTCCGGGGTTTCTTGTGGCCAGCCCAGCGTCGAGAACGGCACCAGTGCGGACGAGAACCAGGTGTCAAGCACGTCGGCGTCGCGGCGCAGCAGGCCGGTGCTGCCGGCCGCGTGCTGCTTGGCGCGCGCTTCTTCTTCGGTCTTGGCGACGAAGATGTTGCCGTGGCTGTCGTACCAGGCCGGGATCTGGTGGCCCCACCACAGCTGGCGCGAGATGCACCAGTCCTGGATGTTGTTGAGCCACTGGTTGTAGGTGGTGCTCCAGTTTTCCGGCACGAACTTGATTTCGCCATTGGCGACTTTGTCGAGCGCCGTTTCGGCGATCGATTTGCCGGGGAAGAAAGTGCCTTCCGGGGCCGGTTTGCTCATCGCGACGAACCATTGGTCGGTCAGCATCGGTTCGATGACGACGCCGGTGCGGTCGCCGCGCGGCACCATCAGCTTGTGCGGCTTGACCTGTTCCAGCAGGCCCAGTGCCTCGAGGTCGGCGACGATCTGCTTGCGCGCGGCGAAGCGGTCCAGGCCACGGTAGGCGGCTGGCGCTTCATCGCTGATCTTCGCTTCCAGCGTCAGGATGGACGGCATGTCGAGGTTGTGGCGCTGGCCGACGGCGTAGTCGTTGAAGTCGTGCGCTGGCGTGATCTTGACGCAACCGGTACCGAAGGCCTTGTCGACATAGCTGTCGGCGATGGTCGGGATTTCGCGCTCGGACAGCGGCAGTTTCAGCATCTGGCCGACCAGCGCCTGATAGCGCTCGTCGGTCGGATCGACGGCCACGGCGACGTCACCGAGCATGGTTTCCGGACGGGTGGTGGCGACCGTGATGCTGCCGCTGCCATCGGCCAGCGGGTACTGGATGTACCACATCGAACCGTCTTCTTCTTCCGATACCACTTCCAGATCGGAGACGGCGGTGCCCAGCACCGGGTCCCAGTTGACCAGGCGCTTGCCGCGGTAGATCAGGCCTTGTTCATGCAGGCGCACGAAGACCTCGGTGACGACCTGCGAGCGGGTCTCGTCCATCGTGAAGTATTCGCGGGCCCAGTCCGGCGAGGTGCCCATGCGGCGCATCTGGCCGGTGATGGTGGAGCCGGATTTCTCTTTCCACTCCCAGACTTTTTCAATGAATTTTTCGCGGCCGAGGTCATGGCGCGAGACCTTCTGCGCATCGAGCTGGCGCTCGACCACGATCTGGGTGGCGATGCCGGCGTGGTCGGTACCCGGGATCCACGCGGTGTTGTGGCCCAGCATACGGTGGTAGCGGGTCAGGCCATCCATGATGGTCTGGTTGAAGGCGTGGCCCATGTGCAGCGTGCCGGTGACGTTGGGCGGCGGCAGCTGGATGCTGAAGGCCGGCTGGCTGAGGTCCATGCTGGCGGCGTAGTACCCGCGCTTTTCCCACTCGGAGCGCCAGAATTGTTCAATGTCGGCAGGCTCGAAAGACTTGGCTAATTCCATGATTTGGCTGGTTAAATTGGCGAAAACAACCATTATAGATGACCCGGCGGGCCAAACGACAGGCGCGTCCCGGTTTTTGGTTGACGAAGCGATAATTTTAGCGACAAGATACGTGGATAAACCATCTTTGGAGTCGGCAATGCCTAACGAAGTTCCTGTTGAAGTTCCTGTTTTTGAGACTCTGGCCGTCAGTGTGGACGCCCACATCGCCACCGTGCGCCTGAACCGCCCGGACAAGATGAATGCGATGAACCTGGCCATGTGGCACGAGCTGCGCCGCGCTTTCCAGTATCTCGATGCGCTGCCGGAGGCGCGCGTGGTGGTGCTGGAAGGGGAGGGGCGCGGCTTTACCGCCGGCATCGATCTGCAAATGATGATGGGGCTGGGCAGCCAGATCCAGAATGACTGCGATGGCCGCATGCGCGAGTCGCTGCGCCGTCTCATCCTCGACCTGCAGGATACGCTGACCAGCCTGGAACGCTGCCGCAAGCCGGTGCTGGCGGCCGTGCATGGCGCCTGCGTCGGCGGTGGCATCGACCTGATCACCTGCGCCGATATGCGTTACTGCTCGGCCGATGCCTGGTTCAGCATCAAGGAAATCGATATCGGCATGACGGCCGATGTTGGCACCTTGCAGCGCTTGCCGAAACTGATCGGCGAGGGCATGGCGCGGGAACTGGCTTATACGGCGCGCAAGGTCGACGCCGCCGAGGCAAAGGAGATCCGTCTGGTGAACCGCGTGTTCGACACGCCCGAGGCCTTGCGCGCCGGGGTGCGTGCGATCGCCGCCGACATCGCGGCCAAGGCGCCGCTGGCGATCCGTGGCGTCAAGGAGATGATCACTTATGCACGCGACCATACAGTGGCCGATAGCCTTAACTACAACGCGACGTGGAATGCGGCCATGCTGATGTCGGCCGATTTGCAGGCCGCCATGATGGCGGGCATGAGCAAGTCGGTGCCGCAATTTAAGGACTGAGCCAGGGAGGCTTGCCATGCAACTCAATAGTGCGGTACCGATCATCCGGATTTTCTCCGAGGCCAAGGCGCGCGAATTTTATGTCGACTTTCTTGGCTTTAGCATCGAGTGGGAGCATCGCTTTGAGGATCACATGCCGCTGTATGCGCAGATCCGGCGCGACCAGCTGGTGCTGCATCTGAGTGAACATCATGGCGATGCTACGCCGGGCGCCACGGTCTTCGTCACGTTGAGCGGCATCGATGAGCTGCAGCGTGAGCTGCTGGCCAAAAATTATCCCTATGCGAAGCCGGGCGTCGATGAACAGCCGTGGGGCCGCATGATGCAGATCGCGGATCCATTCGGTAACCGCCTGCGCTTTTGCGAACCGCCACCGGTCGCCGCTTGACGCCGGTGGCACCAGCAGGCGAACGTATCGCCGCCCTCGATGCAGTGCGCGGCGTGGCCTTGTTCGGTGTGCTGCTGGTGAACCTGACGACCGAGTTCCGGGTCTCGATCTTTCAGCAATTTTTGCCGCCAGTTGCGGCTGGCAGCGCGCTCGATGTGGCGCTGGCCCGTGCCATTGCGCTGGCGCTGGAGGGTAAGGCATTTGCGCTGTTTTCGCTGCTGTTCGGCGTCGGCATGGCGATCCAGTATGAGCAATTCGCTGTGCGTGGCCGGGCGCTGTACTGGATGACGCGGCGCTTGCTGGTGCTGCTGGGCTTTGGCCTGCTGCATCTGCTGTTGTTGTGGAATGGCGATATCTTGACGGAGTACGCTGTCGTTGGGCTGCTGGTACTGCCTGCGCTGCGCTGGCGCACCACAAGTTTGCTGCTGGCGGCGCTGGCTTGCTTGTTGTGGTTTGGCGCGCAGTCGCTGTTGCCGTGGACCGTACAGTGGCCGGATGCGGCGACCTTGCAGCAGCAGGTGGCGCAGGCCAATCTGGTGTATGCGTCGGCGGGCTATCTGGAAATTGTGCGCTTCAGTTTTGCGGAACTGGCGCTGTTGCTGCCGCTGCATCTGTATGTCATGCCACGCACTATGGCGCTGTTTTTGTTTGGCATGCTGGTGTGGCGCAGCGGCGTGCTGCAGCAGCCTTCGCGCTACGTCGGCCGTCTGCGCGGCATCGCAGTCGCTGGCGGGGTGGCGGCCGTTCTGCTGGCACGGTGGGGCAGTGGCGATGGCGATGGCGCTGCGACTTGGGCGTCGTTGTTACCGTTGTTGCCGATGGTGCCGGTGCTGCTGTGCTTCGCGTATGGGGCGGCGCTACTGGCGTTGATGCAATGGACGGCACCGCGCCGCGTGCTGCTTGGTTTTGCGCCGCTGGGACGGATGGCGTTCACCAATTATCTGATGCAGTCAGTGCTGGGGGGCTGGCTTTTTTTTGGCTACGGTCTGGGATGGTTCGGGCATCTGGCGGTGGCTCCGGTGTGCGCGCTGGCGTTGGTTGTGTATCTTGCGCAGATGGCGTTGAGCAGCTATTGGCTGCGCCATTTCCGGTACGGGCCGCTTGAATGGCTATGGCGTCTGCTGGCACGTGGGAGGGGGCGGATATCGCCGGCCAGTCCCTTGTAGGAAGTCTTCTATTTTCGCTTCTATTTCCTTCTATTTTTCTCTGCTTTTTTTTGGAACCTGGACAGATTTTCCGCGTCCAAATAGAACAAAGCAGAACAAAATAGAGAGGAAAATAGAATGAATCCTACAGGGAGTCCCCAGATCGACAAGCACCTGCTGCAAAGGCTGGTCGAGCAACTCAGTCGTTGCGGGGGCGCGCAGGATCTGGGGCAGGCGCTGGCTACTGCCCTCGAGCTATGGCTGGCGGTCCAAACCCAGTTGCCAGCCGCAGCCGATGCGTCCAGCGTTCGTGGCTACCAGTGGAAAACCTTGTTCCTGCCAGAGGGCACGGTGCTGCGCTCGTGGAGCTATGGCGAGCATAATTACGCCATCGTCGAAGGCGACCAGATCCTTCATGCGGGCCGCCCGGTTTCCCCCAACCAGTTCGCACAATTGTTCGCCCGCAGCACGCGCAACGCCTGGGCCGACCTGTACCTGCGCCGCCCGGGGGACACGCGCTACAAGCTGGCCTGTCGCTTGCGCGACGAAATGCAGCGGCAGAATCAGCAGAATCAGCAGAATCAGCGTCCAGCGGCGTCGCCTGCGGATGCCAGCATTCCTGTGACCAATGGCGCCATTGCGGCCCTGGTCGCAGCGCTACAAACTTGCATGGTGTCCGCAGCGCAGACTGCAGCGACAACGTCTGTCACGTGTGATCTGCCAGCGCGTGACAGCACGCCGGGACCGGGCTGGAATTTGCCCGAACGACGGAAATTCCGCTACCGGCTGGAAGACATCGCGTTCTGAATTGCACCACTACGGCGCTACAATATCAGCCCCACCCACCATCAGGAACCGACATCTTGAGCAGCCACCCGCGCCACCCGCGCCACCGTTCATGCATCGCCATCGCTGCGCTGCTGTCCGCCCTGATGCCGTGCAGCAGCCGGGCTGCTGATGACAACGCCGCCATGCTGCGCATCATCGACAACGCCGTGCGTCCCGTGATCGCCGAGTATGACCTGCCCGGCATGGCGGTCGCCGTCACCATCAAGGGACGCGCTTACTTCTACAACTACGGCGTGGCGTCGCGTGAAACCGGCCAGCCGGTGAGCGAGCACACGCTGTTCGAACTGGGCTCGGTCAGCAAGACCTTCACCGCCACGCTAGGCGCGTACGCGCAGGTACTGGGCAAGCTGGCGCTGGACGATCACCCGAGCCGCTATCTGCCGCAGTTGCAAGGCCGCGCCATCGACCGCGCCAGCCTGCTGCATCTCGCCACCTACACTGCTGGTGGCCTGCCGCTGCAAGTGCCGGATTCCGTCCCCGACCGGGCGGCGATCCCGGCCTACTTTCAGCACTGGCAGCCGGACGCCGCGCCGGGCCAGCAGCGGCGTTATTCGAATCCCAGTATTGGCCTGTTCGGGCAGCTGACGGCACTGGCGCTGCAGCGCGATTTCACCGAGGCGATGCAGCACGACCTGCTGCCGCAACTGGGCCTGCGCCACACCTACCTCGGTGTCCCGGCCAGCGCCATGCCCGATTACGCATGGGGCTATGACAAGGCCAACAAGCCGGGCCGGGTCAGTCCTGATGTCTACGATGCCGAGTCTTACGGCATGAAGTCGAGCAGCGCCGACATGATCCGCTTCGTGCAACTGAACCTGGATGGCAGCGCGCTGCCGGACCCGGTGCGGCGCGCCGTGGAGGCGACCCATGTCGGCCATTTCGACATGGGCAACATGGTGCAGGGACTGGGCTGGGAACAATATCCCTACCCGGTCACGCTGGCGCGTCTGCTGGACGGGAATTCGGCCAGCATGGCCAGCGACCCGCATCCGGCGCGCCTGCTGCAGCCAGCGCGCATCCCCGCCGGACCCACCCTGTACAACAAAACCGGCTCCACCAGCCGCTTCGGCGCATATGTACTATTCGTGCCACAGCAGCAGATCGGCATCGTCCTGCTGGCCAACCGCAATTACCCGATACCGGC
>JBGSBQ010000151.1:0-7502 GCA_041730475.1 Sphingomonadaceae bacterium | reverse complement strand
GAGAGGGAGGAACACCCACCATGAACCCGACCGACGGCACGCGCGGTCTTCCGGCCGGCGCCCCGCGGTGTGCCCGCCGCGCGGTGCTGCGCATCGTCTACCTGCTGACGCAGCGCGGCCAGTGGCTGGCCAAGTCGGCCGGGGTGGCGTTTGCCGTACTGGGCGTGATGCAGCTGGTCGGCGTGGCCAGTGGCGGCCGCGATCCGCTGGCGCCGCTGGCGCATCTGCGCGGCGGCGCAGTCGAGCAGCCGCTGGCCTTCAAGCGTATCAAGACGGTGGCCGAGCTGGACGCCGCGCTGGCCCAGACCGGCGGCAAGACGGCCGTACTCGACTTTTATGCTGACTGGTGTGTGTCGTGCAAGGAAATGGAAAAGCTGACCTTCGTCGACCCGGCCGTGCGGGCCCGGCTGGCCAATACCATCCTGCTGCAGGTCGACGTCACCCGCAACGATGAGGATGACAAGGCCATGCTGAAGCGCTTCAAGCTATTCGGGCCGCCGGGGATTATCCTGTTCGATGGCAAGGGACAGGAAATCAGCGATGCGCGCGTGATCGGTTTTCAGGATGCGTCGAAATTCCTGAATTCGCTGTCGCGCCTGAACTAGGGCGGCCCGCCACGCACTTAGCCGTGGTGCATCATGCCCATGCGGTGGCGCGGTGCTTTAGCGCCGCCCATGGTGTGGGCATCGAAGACGGCTTTCTGTTCCGCCGTCAGGCTGGCGTAGAAGGTGTTCAGCGCCGCCAGATGGCCTTCCATGGTGCTGGTGTGCTGCTTGGCCATTTCGATCATTTTGCCCAGGCGTTCCGGTGCGCTCAGCGCGGACAGCGCGGCGTGCTCGCCGGTATGGGGCACCGGCTTGATAGCGGACTGATAGGTCGCCCACGCTGGCTCCTGGGCCGCCGTCAGTTTCAACAGATCGTGTAGCTTGGCCTGATGCTTGGCCCACATCTCGCCCATTCTGGCCCGCATCTGTTCCTGATTGGCGGCGTGCGCGTGGCGACCGGCTGGCGGCGCGCTGGCGTCTTCAGCGCGCGCCGCCAGCGCGGCGGAGCCCAGGCCCAGAATGGTCAGTGCGATCAGTGCGTGTTTGCGTAAGCTAGTCATGTTGTAGTCCTCGTTTTGGTTGGGGCTGACCTGCCGCCCATGTAGCCATCTTCGCAGCTTGCTGTTTCCCCCAAGTTTCCCGCGCCGCAGTGTTTGTATCAAGTTGTTTCTGCCACAAGGTACACCGAATGCGATATACAAGACGATACAATTGGCGGTTGGTCTTCGACCGCCGAACTGGGGATAATTGAGGCATGGAACCCACTTCTACCATTTTGATCGTCGACGACGATCGCGACATCCGCACCCTGCTGGCAGACTATCTGGAATCGAACGGCTATCGTGCCCTGTGCGCGGCTGATGGTCTGGTCATGTGGAAGCTGCTGGAGGAGGCGCGCCCCGACCTGCTGGTGCTGGACCTGAACCTGCCCGGTGACGATGGCCTGACGCTGTGCCGCAAGCTACGCGCCACGTCCACCATGCCGGTCATCATGCTGACTGCCCGCAACGAGCCACTGGACCGCATCCTCGGCCTTGAGATGGGCGCGGACGATTACCTGCCGAAACCGTTCGAGCCACGTGAACTGCTGGCCCGCATCCGCAGCGTACTGCGCCGCAGTAATGCGATGCCGGCCAACAGCGGTGCCGACAAGGCGCAGCAGATGCGCTTTTCCGGCTGGACGCTGGACCTGACCGCGCGCCATTTGCTGAATCCGAACGGCATCGTCATCATGCTGTCGGGCGCCGAATACCGGTTGCTAAAAGTCTTTCTGGAACACCCGAACCGGGTGCTGAACCGCGACCAGTTGCTGAATCTGACGCAGGGCCGCGACGCCGATCCGTTCGACCGCTCGATCGACATCCAGATCAGCCGGCTGCGCCAGAAGCTGGGCGAAGATGCGCGTCTGCCGCAAATCATCAAGACGGTGCGCAATGGCGGCTATGTGCTGGCCGGCCAGGTCAGCGTGGAGCCCCCGGCGTGAGAGCGTTTCTCGGATCGATGACGGGGCGCGTGTTCCTGGTGCTGCTGCTGGGTATCGTTGCCTCGGCCGCGCTGACGCAGTGGCTGGCCGTTACCGAACGGACCCGCCAGATGGAGCGCTACCGCGACTTTCACGCGCTGGAACGGGCCGAACAGCTGATCACCACGGCCGACGTGGTGCCGGCGGCCTCGCGCGCGACCTATATGAAGGTGGCCAGCCGTGGCAGCGTGCGGCTGGAACCGAACGATAGCGTCATCGGTAGTGCCTTGCCGCCGACCGATTTCTCGGCGGCGCTACAACTGCGCCTTGGTCATGGCTTCAAGCTGGGACCGCTGGCCGAACGCCCGGCCGCCTGCGATCGCCCGCGCCAGACCACGTCGATCTTTGCGCCGACCCAGTGGCGCGGCACCTGTGAAACCATGCTGGTGCAGGTGCGCGATGGCGAACTGCTGAAGCTGTCCGTGCTGCCGCCGCGGCCGCCACCGGCCGGCGGCGGGCATAGCGAACTACTGACCATGCTGCCGTTCCTGATCAGCATCGCCTTCCTCGCCTATCTGGTCACGCGCATGACAATGCGGCCGCTGAAGCAGCTGGCGCAGGCGGCCAAGGACCTCGGCAACGACATCAACCATCCGCCGCTGGCCCTGTCTGGTGCGGCCGAAATCCGTCAGGCCAGCGCCGCCTTCAATGCCATGCAGGCGCGCATTCGTCAGCACATCTTCCAGCGCACCCAGATGCTGGCCGCCATCACGCACGACCTGCAAACGCCGCTGACGCGCTTGCGGCTGCGGCTGGAAAAAGTGGCGGACCCTGAGTTGCAGACCAAGCTGATCGACGACCTCTCGGCCATGCAGCAAATGGTCAAGGAAGGGCTGGATCTGGCGCGCAGCATGGACACCACGGAAACCATGCAGGCGCTCGACCTCGATTCGCTGCTCGACAGCGTGTGCTGCGATGCGGCCGATAGCGGCCAGCCGGTGGAACTGAAAGGCCGCGCCGCGATGGCGCTGATGGGGCGGCCGCTGGCGATCCGCCGCTGCCTCGTGAATCTGATCGACAATGCCGTCAAGTACGGGCACTATGCGCACGTCAGCGTCGAGCGCATGGTGGGCGCGGCCCGGATCCGCATCCGCGATGGCGGTCCCGGCATTGCACAGGACCAGATGGCGCGCGTGTTCGAACCGTTCTACCGCATCGAAACCTCGCGTTCACGCGAGTCGGGCGGTACCGGGCTGGGCCTGACCATCGCCCGCAATATCGCCGAACAGCACGGTGCCAGCGTTATGTTGTCCAACCATGTGGACGGTGGCCTGGAAGTCACCTTGGTGGTGCCGGAATACTACGCCGGGCATTAATCTACAGACCGTTTTCCTCCTCCAGACTATGCGACAATATTCGCCGCTGTGCATGGCGGCAATATTCTTCGATGGCAAAATAAGCGCAAAATGAAAAAAACTTCCTTGGCAGTCCTCGTTGGTGCAGTCGTCGTCCTTGGCGGCGGTAGCTGGTACCTGATGCACCGCGGTAGCGAGCCGGTCGCCGCCAAGACCGTCGGCGGCCCGCAAGGCCCGACCACGGTCAGCGTGACCAGGCCGCAAAAGCAGGACGTGGCCGTGATCCTGCAAGCGAACGGCACCGTGACGCCGATCAGTACCGTCGACCTGCATCCGCAAACCACCAGCACCATTGCCAAAGTCCATATCAAGGAAGGGCAGTTCGTCAAAGCAGGCGAACTGATGTTCTCGCTCGATGACCGCAGCGAACGCGCCAATGTCGACAAGGCCATGGCCCAGGTCGAGCGCGATCGCGCCACGCTGGCCGACCTCGAGCGCCAGTACCAGCGTAGCCAGGAACTGCTGAGCAAGAATTTCATCGCGCAAGGCGCTGTCGATACGCTGAAGAGCCAGGTCGATGCGGCGCGCGCCTTGCTGCTGTCGGATCAGGCCGCCACGCGCTCCGTCAATGTCGCGGCCAGCTACACGGTGATCCGCGCGCCGATGGCGGGCCGGGTCGGCGCCATCAATGTGTATGCGGGCAGTCTGGTGCAGATTGCCACCTCGCTGACCACGATTACCCAGCTCGATCCGATCACCGTCGCCTTCACGCTGCCGGAAGCTGCGCTGTCGGCCGTGCTGCAGGCGCAGCGTGACGGCAAGGTGCCGGTGCAGGTGACGCTGGGCAGTACCGACAAAAAAATCGATGGCGCGCTGTCCTTCATCGACAACACCGTCGATCCGGTGGCCGGCGTGATCCGCGTGAAGGCCCAGTTCGACAACAAGGATACCTTGCTGTGGCCGGGACAGTACGTCAACGCCAAGCTGACCTCACAAGTGCTGAAGGATGCGCTGGTGGTGCCGCAGAACGCCATCATCAGCAATACGCGCGGTACCTTTGTCTACGCCGTGGGCGCCGACCAGACTGCGCAAGTGGTGCCGATCAAGCGCCTGCATTCCTTTGGCGACAACGCCGCCGTCAGCGGCCTGACCGGCACCGAGCAGGTCATCGTCGACGGCAAGCAAAACCTGCGGCCCGGTGGCAAGGTACGCATCGCCAGCAGTGACAAGGCGGACAAGGCGGACAAGGCGACAGCGGGCGCCGACAAGCAAAAGGGCGGCGCAGCATGAATCTCTCCGAGTTATGTATCCGGCGCCCCGTGATGGTGGTGCTGCTGTCGCTGAGCCTGGTATTGGCCGGCGTACTGGCGTATTTCTACATTCCCGTTGCGGCACTGCCCAGCTACAACACGCCGGTGATCAACGTCAGTGCCGATCTGCCGGGGGCGGCGCCGGACACCATGGCGTCCTCGGTCGCGCTGCCGCTGGAGAAGCAGTTCTCCACCATCGCCGGGCTGTCGATGATTACCTCGGTCAACACGCTGGGCAACTCTTCGCTGACGCTGGAGTTTGACCCCAGCATCAACGTCAATGAAGCGGCCGTCGATGTGCAGGCCGCGCTGCTGCGCGCCCAGCGCCAGTTGCCGGTCGAGATGACGGATTTGCCGTCTTACCGCAAGGTCAACCCGGCCGATGCGCCAGTGCTGTTCATGACCATGAATTCGCCGTCGCTGACCTTGGCCGAACTGAATGACTACGCCGAAAACCTGATCGCGCCCAGCCTGTCAACCTTGCCCGGCGTGGCGCAGGTTACCGTCAATGGCCAGAAGCGTTTCGCGGTACGGGTACGCGCCAAATCGGACTTGATGAATGCGCGCAACCTGACGCTGGACGAGCTACAGGCCGCCATCAAATCGGCCAATGCCAACACCCCGCTGGGCGTGCTCGACGGCCCGACCCAGACCCTGACCATTCAGGGTAATGCGCAGATGATGAAGGCGGCCGAGTTTGCCGAGCTGATTGTTGCCACCCGCAACGGCGAGCCGGTGCGGCTGAAAGATGTCGCCAGCGTCGAGGACAGCTTCCAGTCGGTGAAAACCTCGGGCAGCTACAACGGCGAGCGCTCCATCGTGCTGCTGGTGCAGCGCCAGCCGGATGCGAATACGGTGCAGGTGGTCGACGGTGTGCGCCGCTTGCTGCCGCGCTTCAAGGCTCAGCTGCCAGCCTCGATCAACATCAATCTGGTGAACGACCGCTCGGTCTCGATCCGCGAAGCGATCCACGATGTCAACCTGACGCTGGCGCTGACCATCGGGCTGGTGGTGCTGGTGATCTTCCTGTTCCTGCGGCGCGCTGCCGCCACCTTCATCCCGGCCATCACGATGCCGATTTCGCTGCTCGGTGCACTGGCGCTGCTGTACGCGTTTGGCTACAGCCTCGACAACGTATCGCTGCTTGGTATCACGCTGGCCGTCGGGCTGGTGGTCGATGACGCCATCGTGGTGCTGGAAAACATCGTGCGCCACATCGAGATGGGCAAGCGGCCGCTGGAAGCGTCGCTGGTGGGCGCCAAGGAAATGGGCTTCACGATTATCTCGATTTCGGTGTCGCTGGTGGCCGTGTTTATTCCGATCTTCTTCATGCCGGGCGTGATCGGCCTGCTGTTCCATGAATTTGCCGTGGTGGTGGCGCTGTCGGTGCTGGTGTCGGCCGCCGTGTCGCTGATGCTGGTGCCGATGCTGGCCTCGCGCCTGTTGCCGGCCGATGCCATCGATCCCGAGCACGACAAGGGTAATTTTATCGGCCGCTGGTTCGAGGCAGGCTTCTCGGCGCTGCGCAATGGCTATGTGCGCACGCTCGATATCGCACTGCATCACCGCTACGTGGTGCTGGCGCTGGCGGTCGGCACGTTTGCGCTGACGGCCGTGCTGTACATCACCATCCCGAAAGGCTTCTTCCCGGAAGAAGATCTGGGGCAGATCCGCGTGACCACGGAAGCGTCGGAAGACATTTCGTCGGCGGCGCTGCTGAAGTTGCAGGACCGCGTTGCCGCCGTCATCAAGGCCGATCCGAACGTGCAGGACGTGACCTCCTTCGTCAGCGGCGGCAACGGCGGCCGCATGTTCATGGTGCTGAAGCCGCGCGACCAGCGCGCCAAGATGCCGCAAGTGCTGGACAGCCTGCGCAAGGCGACCAAGGCGGTGCCCGGCATTTCCGTGTATCTGAGTCCGGTGCAGAACTTGCAACTGGGCGGACGCCAGTCGAAGAGCCGCTACCAGTACACGCTGCAGTCGGTCAGTCCCGGCCAGCTGAATGAGTGGGCCGACAAATATCTGGAACGCCTGCGCAATGATCCGGACTTCCGTGACGTCACCAGCGATTCGCAGAACAAGGGTTTGCAGGCGTCACTGAAAATCGACCGCGACAAGGCCAATAATCTCGGCGTGGCGATTGGCGATATCCGCACTGCGCTGTATCTGGCCTTCGGCGAACGGCAGGTGTCGACGATCTATTCACCGGCCGCCAGCTATTACGTGATCATGGAAGCGGCCGATGCCGACCGCCAGTTTGACGATGCGCTGACCCGCATCTCGGTACGCAACAAGAGCGGTCAGCTGGTGCAGCTGTCGAGCTTCGCCACGGTCCAGCGCACCATCGGCCCGACCGCCGTCAACCATCAGGGCCAATTGCAGGCGATCACGCTGTCGTTCAATCTGGCGCCGGACGTGCCGCTCGGCACCGCCACCGCCAAGATCGACAAGATGGGGCAGGAAATGCGCTTGCCACCATCGGTGATCACCAACTACGGCGGCGATGCGGCCGTGTTCCAGAACTCGCAGAGCAGCCAGCTGATCCTCATCATTGCCGCGCTTGGCGTGATCTATGTGTTGCTGGGCGTGCTGTACGAGAGCTACATCCACCCGCTGACGATTTTGGCCGGTCTGCCATCGGCGGCGGTGGGCGCCTTGCTGACGCTGCGCCTGTTCAACCTGGACCTGACGATGATCGCCATCATCGGCATCCTGATGCTGATCGGCATCGTCAAGAAGAACGCCATCATGATGATCGACTTCGCGCTCGACGCTCAGCGCCATGGCGGCATGAGCCCGCCGGACGCAATCCGCCAAGCCTGCATCTTGC
>JBGSBQ010000150.1:0-7560 GCA_041730475.1 Sphingomonadaceae bacterium | reverse complement strand
ACCCATTCATGCGAACTTCCAGCGTGTGGGTGCCGTAACCGATTCCGTCCGTATCGGCAGTGACATTCCACCAGCCACCCCACACAATGTGGGTGACGAAACGAAGCCTGAGCGTGGAAGTGGCCTGGGCCGCGTTTAGTTTGAAATGGAGCCGATTAATTGGATCATCCGACGTCACGGATTTCTCAAAATTTCCCAGCGGCTCGCTGGCTGCCACCGTGTTGATCGTGTCTTTGAACGTAGAATGGCGCGCGGCCCAGTAGCGGCGCTGCGCAGCCCCGCCCGCCGTCCGGTACCGGGCGCGCCGGCCTGACGCGCATCGAACCGGAAGATCGCCACCATCTGTGCCAGGTCACCAGCCTGGTCGCGCATCGAGGCCGCCGCTGCTGCCGCTTGCTCCACCAGCGCCGCGTTCTGCTGCGTCACCTGATCCATCTGATCCAGGGCCTGATTGACCTGCTCGATCCCGGCGCTTTGCGCTTCACTGGCGACCATAATTTCCGACATGATATCGGTGACCAGCTTCACGCTGCTGACGATATCTTCCATGGTACTGCCGGCCTGCGCGACCAGCTCGCTGCCGGCTTCGACTTTTTCGACAGAATCATTAATCAGGGTCTTGATTTCCCGCGCAGCGGCCGCGGAACGTTGCGCCAGATTGCGGACTTCACTCGCCACCACGGCAAAGCCCCGGCCCTGCTCCCCGGCACGTGCGGCCTCGACCGCTGCGTTCAGCGCCAGGATATTGGTTTGGAATGCGATCCCGTCAATCACGGCGATAATGTCGACAATTTTCTTGGCCGATGCATTGATCGATCCCATGGTCGACACCACCTGCGCCACCACCTGCCCGCCTTTGACGGCGACGCCTGATGCCGACACCGCGAGTTGATTGGCCTGCTTGGCGCTGTTGGCATTCTGCTGCACGGTGCTGGTCAGTCCGGCCATCGACGTTGCCGTCTTTTCCAACGACGCCGCCTGCTGTTCGGTGCGCAAGGACAGGTCTTGATTGCCCGATGCAATCTCGGCCGAGCCGGTAGAAATGGTTTGGGTAGTGCTGCGCACCCGGCCCACGATACTCACCAGGCTGTCGCGCATTTCTTTCATCGCAGACAGCACGCTGGTCTGGTCCTTGGCATCGGTGTGGATGGCAATCCCCAGATCGCCGGCCGCAATACTGCGGGCAATCATGCTGGCTTCCTGCGGTTCGCCGCCGAGTGCTCGGGCAATACTGCGCGCAATCACCGTGGCCACCACGGCGCCGATGATCAGGGCTGTCACGCAAATGATCAGCATCAGGGTTTGGAACCCGCTGGCGGTGGCGCGCGCCGCCACCGACTCGTTGCGGTTCAGGTTTTCCTCGTAGTCGATCAGTTTATTAATATTGGCCAACCATTCGACAAACGCCGGGCGCGCCTCGTTCAACATCAGGCGCGTGGCCTGTTCAGCCTCGCCCGCCTGGCGCAGCGCGATGATTTTCCCGAGCAGCGGCAGGGTACGCGCCTCGGTTTCCTTGATGCTTGCCAGAATCTGTTTTTCGTCGGCGCTGACGTCGCTGCGCTCACTGAACATCTTGTCCAGCGGCGCCGCCGACTGCTGATAATCTGCCGCCAGCGTGGCAATTTTGGCCAACACTGGCGTCAGCTCCGTCGCGCTCGGTACCAGGATGACGTCGCGCAGTGCGATGGCCCGATCGTGTACGCTGCCACGGAAATTGATCGCATAGCGCTGCTTGACACTGTTGACGTCACCGATCGTCGCCAGCCCCGTGGAAATGGAATTGACCTGGACGATACCGATCACGGTGAGCATGACCATACTCGACAGTACCAGCGCGAAACCGACGCCTATGCGGGCTGTAACGGTCAGTGTTTTGGCCTGGGTAAGATTCATAGCAACTCCATAAGTAACATGTGGGGGCATACGGCGAGCGGGCGGCCATCGGCCCACGCTTTAGCCTGGATCGCGCCGAAGTTTTGTTGCAGAGCTGGATCTGTACGGTCAAGTGAGGCCACAAATGTCTTATATCGCAATAAGCATGCGGGACCTGGGACGCAGCCGTTGTTGCACCATCGAGACCAGTTGCCTCGAAAAAACGACCACGCGACCTAGTCTACTCCTATTTTCGTGCGGCAATACTCGCGGGCGTGAATAGAGCCCAGCACTGACCACACCAGAATAAATCGCCGCCGCGCAAAAAGATTCGTGTTGCTTTCGGGCTGGTTCATTTAAAATAGCGCTATTACGCGGTACTGATAGTCGAAATTCAATCTTGCAAGCAAGCCAATCGGGCTGCTGGCAAAGCCGGATTCCCCCTGTCGGCGCCGCTTCGCTCTTTAATTCACTCTTGTACTCCATTGCGCCGCCCGGCAGGTTATGCCCCGGGTGGGCTGTGGCGTTCTTTTACCGGAAAAGCTTACATGCACCCAATGCTCAATACGGCGATCAAGGCCGCGCGCCGCGCCGCCGCCGTCATCAACCGCGCCTCCTTCGACCTCGACCGCGTCATCGTCACCGAGAAAAATCACAAAGACTTCGTCACCGACGTCGACCAGGCCGCTGAACAGGCCATCATTGAAGTGCTGTCCAAAGCCTATCCCGACCACGCCTTCCTGGCCGAGGAATCGGGTCCGTCCAAGAACGCCAACGACGAAACGGAATACACGTGGATTATCGACCCGCTCGATGGCACCACCAACTTCATGCACGGCTTCCCACAGTACTCGATTTCGATCGCGCTGTCGCAGCGCGGCGTAATCACGCAAGCCGTCATCTATGACCCGGTGCGCAACGACCTGTTCACCGCCACCAAGGGCGCCGGCGCCTACCTGAACGACAAACGCATCCGCGTCACCAAACTGGACCGCATCGCCAACGCCCTGCTGTCGACCGGCTATGTGGCCGGCAGCCCGGCCGCCCTGCACGAATACCTGAAAATGTACGGCATCATGGCCGAACGCTCGCAAGGCGTGCGCCGCGCTGGCAGTGCCGCGCTGGACCTGGCCTATGTGGCCTCCGGTCGCCTCGACGGTTTCTACGAAAAAGGCCTGAAGCCTTGGGATATCGCCGCCGGCGCGCTGATGGTGACGGAATCGGGCGGCATCGTCGGTGAGTTCAACGGCGAATCGGACTACCTGTACAAGGGCGACATCATTGCCGCCAGCCCGAAAGTGTTCGGCCAGATGGTCGGCTTGCTGGCCGAGTTCGCATAAACCTTTCGGTTTGCGAAACTTTGTTACAAAAAAAGGGGGCTGCGGCCCTCTTTTCATTTCCGCATTGAAACAAATCGTGCCGCATGCTGTTATACTCCGCGTTGCGGCAGTCTGACCAGTCCCTTCGCCGCGGTTCACCCCAATCCGATTGCCTGCGACTGGCGTCATTCGTGGCGACAGGCCGATCTTTACATAAAGCTAACATGTCCTTTTCTTCCCTCGGTTTGTCCGACGCTATTGTCCGTGCTGTCACCGAAGCCGGTTACACCACCCCGACCCCGATCCAGCAGCAGGCCATCCCTGCTGTCCTGAACGGCGGTGACCTGCTGGCAGGCGCACAAACCGGCACCGGCAAGACCGCTGGCTTCACGCTGCCGGTACTGCATCGTCTGTCGACGAATGCCCAAGGCGCAGCCATCACCAGCAACACCTCGACCCGCCCGATCCGCGCCCTGATCCTGACCCCGACCCGCGAACTGGCGGCCCAGGTCGAGGAAAGCGTGCGCATCTACGGCAAGTACACCAAGCTGAATTCGACCGTGATCTTCGGCGGCGTCGGCATCAATCCGCAGATCAAACAACTCAAGCACGGCGTCGACATTCTGGTCGCCACTCCGGGCCGTTTGCTGGACCACATGGAGCAGCGCACCGTCGACCTGTCGAAGATTGAAATCCTGATCCTCGACGAAGCCGACCGCATGCTCGACATGGGCTTCATCCGCGACATCAAGAAAGTGCTGGCAGCGTTGCCGGCCAAGCGCCAGAACCTGCTGTTCTCGGCCACCTTCTCGGACGAGATCAAGGCGCTGGCCGATGGCCTGCTGAACAAGCCAGCCATGATCGAAGTGGCACGCCGCAACTCGGCAGTCGAAGTGATCGCCCAGATGATCCACCCGGTCGACCGCGACAAGAAGCACGCCATGCTGTCGCACCTGATCAAGGAAAACAACTGGTCACAGGTGCTGGTCTTCACGCGCACCAAGCACGGCGCCAACAAGCTGGTCGAACAGCTGGGCGGCGACGGCATCGGCGCCATGGCGATCCACGGCAACAAGAGCCAGTCGGCCCGCACCAAGGCGCTGTCCGAATTCAAGGACAACAAGCTGCAAGTGTTGGTCGCCACCGACATCGCCGCACGCGGCATCGACATCGACCAGCTGCCCCACGTGGTCAACTACGACCTGCCGAACGTGCCGGAAGACTATGTGCACCGGATCGGCCGTACCGGCCGCGCTGGCGCCACCGGCGAAGCCGTGTCGCTGGTCTGCGTGGACGAGCACGACATGCTGAAGGATATTGAAAAGCTCATCAAGCAGACCCTGCCACGTGAAGTGATTGCTGGCTTCGAGCCGGATCCAAATGCGCGCCCACAACCGGTGCAACTGCGTAGCGGCGGCCCTGGCCATCGCAACGGCGGCGGCAACCGTGGCGGCGCCCCGGGCGGCGGCCGTGGCAAACCAGGCGGCGGCAAGCCGGGCGCAGCAGCTGGTGGTGGCGGCGCTGGCGGCGCTGGCAGCAAGCCACGCGCACCGGGCGGCGCACCGGCCGGTCCTCGATCGGGCGCAGCGCGCTCGGCCGGTCCGGCCCAGCACCGTTCCGGCGGCCGCGGCCGCTAAGTAACACAGCCACTGTATACGCCCGTCACAGTGGCTTTTTTTTCACTTGCAGCAACCCCAAGCAGCGCGTTAATCTGGCAGCATAGTGGCTGCCATTTCTTATTCCGGAGTCTCCCATGCCGCGTTTCGCCGCCAACCTGACCATGCTGTTCACCGAAGCGCCCTTCCTCGACCGCTTCGCGCTGGCCCGCGATGCCGGCTTCGACGGCGTCGAATTCCTGTTCCCCTATGTCTGCGACTGCGAACAGATCAGCGAGCGGCTACGCCGCTACCAGCTGCAACTGGTGCTGTTCAACCTGCCGGCCGGCGACTGGGCCGGCGGCGACCGCGGCATGGCCTGCGACCCGCGCCGTGCCGATGAATTCAAGGCCAGCGTGCAGCTGGCGCTCGAATATGCGACCGAACTGGGCGTGCCGCAAGTGCATTGCATGGCCGGCAAAACACCGGGCGGTCTGGCCCCGGAGCGGGCCCGCGAAACCTTCATCGACAATCTGCGCTACACCGCCGATGCCTTCGCCCCGCATGGCATCAAGGTGCTGATCGAACCAATCAACCACTACGACATCCCCGGCTACTTCCTCAACCACAGCCAGCAGGCGCTCGATATCATCGCCGAGGCCGGCCGCCCCAACCTGTTCCTGCAGTACGACATCTATCACATGCAGCGCATGGAAGGCGAACTGGCCAACACCATCCGCGCCCACTTGCCGCTGATCCAGCACATGCAACTGGCCGACACCCCGGGCCGCAACGAGCCGGGCAGCGGCGAAATCAACTACCGCTTCCTGTTCCGCTTCCTCGACGAGATCGGCTATCAGGGCTGGATAGGCTGTGAATACAACCCGAAAAACGGCACCGCTGCCGGCCTAGGCTGGCGTCAGGCGCTGACCGCGACCGTCTGAAATTGCGTATTCGCAAGATCTAAAAAATTCACTTAGGCAACAATAGTCCCGACGCCACCGCTGCGGAGGGACTATGTACCGACACCGATTCTTGGCCCTGCTGGCCTGGATGGTCTGGATCACCACACTGGCCGGCTGCGCCAGCAGCACCCCACGCATGGCGCAGGTGCGCAGCCTGGCCGCCGCCGCACCGCGCCTGAGAGCCTACGCCGAACTGACCGAACACTTCCGCGCCACCTACCAGCGCGAACAGCCGTGGCTGTCCCCTAGCGCCGACCGCCGCGAGCACGACCTTGATCTGCAGCGGCAAGCCGCCTGCGACGATTTCATCGCCCTCCACCGCAGCCTGCAAGCCTATCTGAACGCACTGGGCCGGCTGGCTGGCGACAACCAGTACGATCTGGAAGACCAGATCAAAGGCCTCGGCAGCGGCATCAAGGCCTGGCCGGACAGCGGCCTCGACGATCGCCATGTGAACGCCTACGCCGGCCTGACCCGCTTGCTAAGCCGGGCCCTGAGCAGCCGCTATCAGGATCAGGCCGTGCAGCAACTGCTGCGCGATGGCGCCAGCCCGGTGCGTACGCTGCTCGATGCCCTCGGCGCCTTGCTGCGCTATTACGACAAAACCAACGACAATGAAGCGCGGCTGGTCCTCGGCACGCTGGATGTGGAAATTCCCTACATCGATACGCCGCCCCAACGGTTGCTGGCGGCGCTGGCCAAATCGGAACGCCAAAGCCGCAGCAATGAATACCGCCTGTGGGGCCGGCGCTACAAGCTGGCTGAACACAGCGTTGCCGAGATCGCCCGCCAGCATCAGGCCCTGCTGGAACAGCTGGACCAGCCCATCCCCTAGGAGAACGTCATGCCCGCCACGCCCCAGCCGCCGGCCAGCCCGGTCGATATCGAAGCTCTGGCCGACAGCCTGGTGGCCTGTGCCAATGCGCTGCACACGCGCCTGATGCGCGCCATCCGCGCCAGCACGCGGGCGCCGGATGGCAGCCTCGAGCATGGCCTGACGCAGGCCGCGGCCCAGTCCCTGTTCGAGAACGAGGTGGCGCTGCGCCAGCGCGCCAACCAGCTATACCTCGACGCCGCCACCCTGGCCGCCGGCGGCCTCGCTGGCCAGCAGCAGCAATTGCTGGAACTGACCGCGCAGGCACAGGACCAGCTGCGCACCATCAACCGGCTGAAGGACCTGATCGACATCACCGGCGAACTGCTGGCGGTGGGCGCAGCCGTGGCCAGCGGCCAGCCCGAACATCTGGCGGCACCGCTGGAAAAAATCCGCCACCATCTGGGCGCGCTGCGGGCGGCCGCGCCGCCGCCGGCCAGCTGACGCCACCGTGACGAACGCAGGCAGCGCGCCGATTGCAGTAGAATGAACTGAACGCACGGGGGCCAGCGATGAATGGATTGGATCAGGCACAAGTAGCCGCATTGCGGGCGCGGCTGGAACAAGCGCGGCTGGCATTGCTCAGCCAGCTGGAGGACGATCTCGACCGCGATACCGACCTGCGCGCGCCGGCGCCGCACGAAGTGGAAGCGTCGCCGGCCGACAACGCCAGCCAGCGCACACTGGCCGAGCTGGTCCACGAAGCGGCCGAACACAGCAGCCACCAGTTACAGAATGTGCGGCTGGCACTGGCCCGCCTCGACGAGGGCAGCTATGGCCTGTGCGAACATTGCGGGGAAGCGATCGGTTATTCACGGCTGCAGGCACGGCCGGAAGCGCCGTTCTGCATCGCATGCCAGACCCGGCTGGAGAAAGGCCGGCGCTGACCCGAATGCCGTTAAATTCACCCGCAGACCGGCAAGCCGACCGGATGC
>JBGSBQ010000149.1:0-7572 GCA_041730475.1 Sphingomonadaceae bacterium | reverse complement strand
CTAAATAGCGATACCGATGGCAGCGCGCGAGGCTTGATCAGGCATTCGGCATTGTCACGCCGTGCTGTCCATGATACTTGCCGATGCGGTCCTTGTACGAGGTTTCTCACACTTCATCGCTCTCGAAGAACAGCACCTGTGCGCAGCCCTCGCCGGCATAAATCTTGGCCGGCAGCGGCGTCGTGTTAGAGAACTCCAGCGTGACATAGCCTTCCCATTCTGGCTCGAACGGCGTCACATTGACGATGATGCCGCAACGCGCATAGGTCGACTTGCCGAGGCAGACCGTCAGCACGCTGCGCGGGATACGGAAGTATTCCATGGTGCGCGCCAGCGCAAACGAATTCGGCGGGATGATGCAGACATCGCTCTTAACGTCGACGAAGGAATTCGAATCGAAGTTCTTTGGGTCGACGATGGTGCTGTTGATGTTGGTGAAGATCTTGAATTCATCGGCGCAGCGGATATCGTAACCATACGACGAGGTGCCATAGGAGATCACCTTGCGGCCATCTTCCACCCGCACCTGGTCCGGGAAGAATGGTTCGATCATTCCATGCTGTTCCGCCATCCGGCGTATCCATTTATCGCTTTTAATCGTCATCGCAGGGCACTCAGTCTAATTTCAGGGGAAAGGCTGACGCAAGCAGGGCCAGCGCCGGAACCCCGGATTTTACGCGAAATGACGTCCCGCCAGAAGCTTTTTAGGGCTAGCCACAGCCGCTTCGGCCAGCAACGCAGCGATCATTTCGTTGCTCACTTGGGCCGCCAGCGCCGGCGACTCCATCGGGAACAGATGGCCGCCTTCGATCATGCGGAAATGTCGCCCCACCAGGGCCTGGGTATGACCGAGACCCGACTGGCTGGTCTCCCACGAAGTGGTACCGCCGATGAAGCCAACCGGCACCGGGAAGGCGCCCCGCAACACGCCACCCAGATGATGTGGCAGCGTGCTATAAATGGCGGTCTCGGTCTCGCGCGTGAAGCGCAACTGGACCCCGTCCGGGTGCGGCTTCAGGCCACTGTCCATATAATCCTGCAGCACCCCCGGGCCCCAGGCAGCAAACAGCGCCTTGCTGGCAAAATGCTGGTATGCGCTGTCGGCATCCGGCCAGACATTGCGGCGCTTGAGCGAAAATTTCGCCGGCGGCACGCTGTGGGCGAGGCCAGTCACCTTGATCAGGCGCCAGAACCAGGCCCGCCAGCCCGCCACCACCGGCGCATCGAGCATCACCACGCAGCGCACCAGATCGGGCCGCGCCCGCGCCACCAGTAGCGACAGCATGCCACCCAGCGAGTGGCCCAGCAGGACCACCGGTTCATCATAGCGACTGGTCAGCTGCTCAATGTACTCATCCACCAGTTGCGGCCAGCAGTCCGTCACCGGGTAGCGCGGGTCGTGACCATGCATGTCCAGCGACTGGATCTCGAAATGGGGCGACAGCAGCTCAAAAAACTGGCGATAGACGCCAGCCGGATAGCTGTTGGCGTGCGCGAAGTGCAGCTTGGGTTTGCTCATATTTGTATGCTCGCTCCCGACATGCGGGGCGGTCTCCTGATTGTTTGCTGGACATTGTACGGCGTGCGCCGCGCCCCAATCTGGTAGGAAAACTCTAAACTGGCTCAGCGCCCGTACCAGTAGCGCGCGTGCTGCTCACGGTAGCGCGTGATCTGCACGGGCGCCGCATCGGGGCCCAGATCGAGCGTCACCGCCCCGCTCTGGTCGGTGCGCAGGCGCGTGATGCCCAGCGCGCCATAACGTTCCCAGACCGCCGCCTGCGGGTGATGATAGCGATTGCGATAGCCGACCTGAAACAGCGCCAGTGCGGGATGCACGGCCTGCAGGAAGGCCAGCGTTGACGAGGTGCCGGAACCATGGTGCGGTGCCAGCAGCACCTGCGCCCCAAGCTGGCCGGCGGCGCGCGCCAGCAAGGCCGCTTCCTGTGGTGCCTCGATGTCGGCGGCCAGCAGTATCGACTGCGCGCCACTGCTGATCTTCAGCGTGCAGCCGCGCGCATTCGGCTTCAGCGCGGTATCCGCGTAACTGGCTGCCAGCGGGTGCAGCATGGTGAATTGCACGTCATCCCAGCGCCACTGCTGGCCAGCCACGCAGGGCTGGTGCTGCCGCGCAGCGCGCACAATCGGGTGCGCCTGCGGCAGCGATGACAACAGCCAGCCCGGCGCCACCGCCTGCATCACCGATAAGGCGCCCCCGGCATGGTCAATATCGCTATGCGTGATCACCATGCCATCCAGCGTACCGATGCCACGCGCCCGCAAGTACGGCACGATGACACGGTTGCCCGCATTGCTCTCTGGCGCGTAGACGGGACCACTGTCATACAACAGGCGATGGCCGCTGGTTTCGATCAGCAGCGCCATGCCCTGCCCCACATCGAAGGCCGTCACGCGCACATGGCCGGCGGGCGGGTGCGATGGCGTGGCCGCCAGCAGCGGCAGCCAGCTGAACGCCCCCAGCCAGCGTACCGGCCAGCCGCGCGGCGCCAGCATCCAGAGGGTGCCCAGCATGGCCCAGCAAAACAGCCAGAATGGCGGCGTTGGCGCGGCCCACACTGCCCATGGTGCGGCACTGATCCAGCGCAGGAACCCGGCCAGCAGTTGCACCAGCCAGTGGGCCAATCCAAGCACAGGCCCGCCCAGCGCTTCAGGCAGCACGCTGCCGGCCAAGGCCAGCGGTGTAATTACGAGGCTGACCAGCGGAATCGCCAGCGCGTTGGCAACGGGGCTGACCAGCGACACCTGCGCAAACAGCAGCATCGACAACGGCACCAGCCCTAGCGTGACGGCATACTGGGTCAACGCGCCGACACGGATGGCTCGCAGCCATAGCGCCCGACGCTGCGCCAGCGCCGACGGCGGTGCTGCCAGCGCGTCGGGCTGGTGCTGCGCTGGCCGCAGCACGGTCCGCCCCAGCGTCGCATACAGAATCATGGCCACGGCGCCGAACGATAACCAAAAACCGGGCCACAACACTGCCCAGGGGTCAAGCAGCACTACCACGCCCAGGGCGCAGCACAACACATGGGTGATGCTGGTCATACGGTTACACCACAGCGCGACGGCCACCACCATCAGCATGTAGAGCGTGCGCTGCGCCGGCACACCGAAACCGGCCAGCAGCACGTAGCACAGCGCCGCCACAGCACCGGCCAGTGCCGCCACCTTTTGCGCGGGCATCAGCAACGGCAACTGCGCGCGGGTGAAAAAAGAACGGCGCCACAGGGCTGATACGGCCAGCGCAAACAGTCCGGCCACCATCGTAATGTGCAGTCCGGAGATGGAGATCAAATGTCCGATCCCGCTGCGATTGAACACCTGCCAGTCTGACTGCTCGATACCGCGCTGGTCTCCCACCACCAATGCCACCAGCACGCCGGCATAGGGCTGGTGCGGCAACGCGCGCAGGATGCGGGCCCGTAGCACGGCGCGGCCGGCTTGCACCAGATTGGCGCCACTCAACACGAAACTGTCGATCCGGCGATTGCCGCCGGCTGGCCGCACGTAGCCGGTGGCACGCAAGCCCTGCTCCAGCAGCCAGACTTCGTAATCGAAGCCGAGCGGATTGGCATTGCCATGCGGGCGTTGCAGGCGCACCGTCAATTGCCAGCGCTCGCCCGGCTTGACCTCGCCCACGGCATTGCGCTGGCCACGCATGCCTTCGTACCACGACAGCACCACGCGCGGCGGCACCTGCGGCGCGCCCCTGCCGCCGCGCTCAGCTAACACCTGTTCGACTGCGAAATGAAACCGCACGCCCCCTTTGAATTGGTCTGGCAGATTGGCGATGGACCCGATCAGCGTGACGTCGCGGCCTTCATCGGCCAGCGCCAGTGACGGCCCGAGCGTGCGCTCGGCGCAGTAGGTGGCCCAGCCCACGCCACAGCACAGTCCCGCCAGCAGCGGCAGGCCATGGCCGATTGCACGGCCGCCAGCCTTGAGCGTAACCAGCAAGCCCAGCAAGGCGCCCACCAGCAGCCATTGCCAGCTACGCTGCGGCAGTATGGCCTGCATCTGCAGCCAGGCGACACCCGCGACAAATCCCAGTATGGCGCTCCGCATGGACCGGCCCCGCTGTGACAAAACGGCATGGTACGCAGAATCAACGGCCGCCGCGCTTGGGACGGCAACGGGGTTTGATCCGCCTCAGCAGGCCATGCGCGGCAATGCAGCGCGGGCGTTGGCCGTGGTGGCCGCCGCGATATCGGCCACGCTGATACCGCGCAACTGCGCCAGCACGGCGCCGATGGCGGGAATCTGGTCGGGAGAATTGCGGCCCGGATGGCGCCACGCGGGCGAGATGTCCGGGGCATCCGTCTCCAGAACGATGCCGTCGAGCGGCAGCTCGGCCGCCATGCGGCGTATCTGCAAGGCGCGGGTAAAGGTCATGGCACCACCAAAACCGAGCTTGAATCCAAGGTCCAGATAGCCCTGCGCCTGCTGGAAGCTGCCATTGAAGGCGTGCGCAATGCCACCATTCGGGCGGATTTGGCGCGCATGCTTGAGCACCACGTCCTGAGAGCGGCGCACGTGCATCAGCACCGGCAGGTCGAAATCGCGGGCGATTTTCAGCTGTTCCCGGAAGAAGTGGATCTGTTTGTCGCGCATGGCCGGCTCGGTCAGCATCGGGATGAAGAAATCGAGGCCAATTTCGCCGAGCCCAACGAAGCGCGGATCGGCCAGCGCGCGTTCGACCTGCTGGCGCAGCACCAGCAAGTCGTCCTCGCTGGCATGGGGCACGTAGATTGGATGGATGCCGAGCGCGTAACAGGCGTTATCGACGCTGGCGGCCAGTTGCGCCACAATCGAAAAATTGGCCCGCTCCACCGCCGGGATCACGATCATGCCGACCCCCTGCCCGGCCGCCAGCTGCGCCTGTACCACCGATTCCGTCCCGAACTCGTGAGCGTCCAGATGGCAGTGGGTATCGATCCACAGGCTCATACCAGCTTACTCCTGCCAGGGATGCAGACCGTCGTCGGTCAGCCGCAGTACCCGGTCGCAGCGCCGCGCCAGCTCGATGTCGTGGGTCACGATGATGAAGGCCGTGCCCAATGTGCGCGACAATTCCAGCATCAAGTCGAAAATCTGCTGCGCCGTGGCCTGATCCAGATTACCGGTTGGTTCGTCGGCCAGCACGCAGGCCGGCTGCGTGACCAGCGCGCGCGCCAAAGCCACGCGCTGCCGTTCGCCACCCGACAGCTCGCCCGGCACATGGGTGACGCGCTTGGCCAGATTGACGCGGGTCAGGATCTGGAGCGCCTTGTCGAGCGCTGTGGCGCGCTTTTCACGCCGTATCATCAGCGGCATGGCGACGTTATCCAGCGCCGAAAACTCCGGCAGCAGGTGATGGAACTGGTACACAAAGCCCAGCGCTTCATTGCGCAAGTCGCCGCGCGCGGTCTCGCTCATGCTGGCGAAGTCCACGCCCCGCAAGGTGACGCTGCCGCTGCTCGGGGTATCGAGTCCGCCCAGCAGGTGCAGCAGCGTCGACTTGCCGGAGCCGGATGCGCCGACAATCGCGACGCGCTCGCCGCGCCGCACTTCAAGGTCGATTCCAGCCAGTACCTTGACCTGATAAGCGCCCTGTACAAAGGTCTTGCCCAGACCGCGGCAGGACAACACCGGCGCGCCATTCATCTCGATATTACTCATAACGCAGCGCCTCCGCAGGTTTGACACGGGCCGCCCACCAGCTCGGATACAGGGTGGCGACGAACGCCAGCACCACCGCCACGCCACCGATCTTGAATACATCCGGCCAGCGCAGGTCGGACGGCACACTGCTGATGTAGTAAATATCCTTCGACAAGAACTGCACTCCCAATAAATGTTCGATAAATGGCACGATCACGTCCACATTCAACGCGACCAGCACCCCCAGCGCGACGCCGATGGCGGTGCCGAGGATACCGACTAACGCGCCCTGAATCATGAAGATCTTCATCACCGAGCGCGGTGAGGCGCCCAGCGTGCGCAGGATGGCGATATCGGCCTGCTTGTCGGTCACCGTCATTACCAGCGTCGACACCAGATTGAAGGCGGCGACCGCGATGATCAGCGTCAGAATAATGAACATCATGCGCTTTTCAGTCTGCACGGCGGCGAACCAGTTGGCGTTCAGCTTGGACCAGTCGCGCATGATCAGGTCACCGGACATGCTGCGTTTCAGGTCGGCCGCCACTTGCGGCGCGCGGTGCATGTCCGACAGGCGCAGGCGCAGGCCGGACGGCGCGTCCATGCGCAGCAGCTTCTCGCCATCGGTCAGGTGGACGAAGGCCAGCGCCGAGTCGAATTCATTGTGGCCAGCCTCGAAGATGCCGACCACGGTGAAGCTGCGCAAGCGTGGCAGCACGCCGGCCGGTGTCGGCTGGCCTTGCGCCAGCGCCAGCGTGACCTTTTCGCCCAGATTGACCTGCAGCGCGCGCGCCAGTTCGATGCCGAGCACGATGTTGTAACTGCCCGCCTGCAGCGCGTTGAAATTGCCGCGCCGGGTTTGCTTGGCGACATCCGATACCGTCGGCTCCTGCTCCGGCAGCACACCACGGATGATGGCCGGACGCAGCACATCGTCACGTATCAGCATGCCTTGAGTTTCGACGAACGGCGCGGCGCCGGTCACCTCCGGGTTGCGGCGCGCTTCGGCGGCGGCAGCGTGCCAGTCCGGCATGCTGCCACGGGCGTCGAAGACCTCGACGTGGGCCAGCACGGACAGCATGCGGTCGGTGACCTCCTTCTGGAAACCGTTCATCACCGACAGCACGATGATCAGCGCCGCCACGCCGAGGCCGATGCCGGCCATTGAGATCAGCGAGATAAATGAAATAAAGCTATTGCGTCCGCTGCGCTTGCCGGCGCGCGTATAGCGCAGGCCGACCAGCCACTCGAACGGCAAGTTCTGGAAAAGACTCATGGGTTGCCACAGGATCAAGAAGACGTGAGCCCGCAGTGTGCCACATCTTCGTCATTTCATGGGCGAAACACCGCAGTCAGGGCGCGTGGAACGGCAACAAGATGTAACCATTGCGGGTCCCGCAAATAAAAAACGCGCCGCGCAGCACAAGGCTGGGCGACGCGCCTTCAGCGGCTGGCGCCGCCGAGCATTACGCGAACTTTTCGGTCTGAGCCGACTTACGACGACGACCCATCAGGCCGATCAGGCCCAGGCCGACGCCCATCATGGCCCAGGTATCGGCTTCCGGCACGGCGCTTACGCTCAGCAGCGATTGCGAACCTTGGGAATCAAATTCGATGTAGTTGTATTTGTTGGTCAGAGCATTCGACTGATCCAACGCATAGCTCAGCATGCCAGCGGCAGCAGTAACTTTTGCATCCGCAGTGGTGTTGAAATACTGTTTCGGCGCAAAACCGGTGGTTGGCATTGCGTACAGGTTGCCATCATCGTTGGTCAATTCCCACAATGCCAGCTGGAAGGCGGCGCGTTGCGTCGAGGACATGGTGCTACCCGTGAAATAGTGCTCGTACAGACGTTTCACGTCATCGGATACCGCCGCCGCCTTGGCAGTGTATTCAACGCCGGTGGAAACCGGGGTG
>JBGSBQ010000148.1:0-7581 GCA_041730475.1 Sphingomonadaceae bacterium | reverse complement strand
GCCGATCAGCACGCCCTTGGAGTACACCGGGACCACCAGTTCGGAGCGCGAGTTGACGTCGCAGGCGATGTGGCCCGGAAACGCGTGCACGTCCGGCACGATGATGGTTTTGCCTTCGACCACGGTGGTACCGCAGACGCCGCGGCCCTTTTTGATGCGGATGCAGGCCGGTTTGCCCTGAAACGGCCCCAGCACCAGCTCGTCGGCCTTGAGGAAGTAGAAGCCAGCCCAGTTCAGGTCCGGCATGCTGTGGTAGACCAGCGAACTGAAATTGGCGGTATTGGCGATGACATCGGTCTCGCCATGGACCAGTCCGGTCAGTTGCAAGCGCAGGTCGTCAAACATGGCCTGCTTGGCGGCTGGTGTGGCGCGGCTGTAGGCGCTGTCGCTGAGAGTGAAAGTCATGATGGGTCTTCAATAGGTGAGGCGTAAGACGACATGGTAGCCGTTTCGGCGCCGCCGTGCAGCGCGCCTGGGTGGAAATGGCTGAGCGTCCGCTGATCTCCTACGCCCGATGACGGCGAGCTCCTATGGCGGCGCTGGCGTGCGGCGACTACGCTGGAAGCCATGCTGTGTTAGTCGACTTTGTTGATGGAATTCACTATGTTAAATGTCAAGCAAGAGCAGGCGGTGCAACTGGTGCGGCAGTCGCGTGGCAGCGGTATTGTGTATGCGTCCAGCGTCACCGAGGCGGACCAACTGTATGCCTGCCTGCTGCGGGTGGGCGAGAGTGCGACGCGCTTTCATGGCAGGCTGGCCGCCGCCGAACGGCGCGCCAACCGCAGCGCCTTTCAGCAGGGGCGGCGGCGCGTGATGGTGGCCACGCGAGCCTTTGCCGTGCAGCGTCAGCGCACCGCGCTGCGCTTCGTCATCGATGTGCAGCGGCTGGCGCGGCTGGATCTGGGTCTGGTGTTGTCGGTCGGTGGTGACCGCGTGGCACTGGCCTTCCCGGAGCGCTGGCCGCAGACCTTCATGGCCGAATTCGTCGAGCCGGCCTGATGCGGACCTTGCGGTGGCCGACGCTTTGCTACCGGCCGCCGGAATGATCCTACGTGGCCTGCTGTTGGTGTCCTATATTGTGTGGTTGGGCTTCGCACTACCATGGCCTCTCCTGTTACCCATCCTGGTAGCGGGTCTACTTCTCACAATATCAGGAGCATGATCATGGCTAGTTCTAACCAAGGCAGTGGCAGCAAAGGAAGTACTTCGGGGAGCACGCAAGGTAGTACCCAAAGCGGCACCACCGGCAGCAAGCAAAGCGATACCAGCAAACGCGGCTTCGCTTCCATGGACCCGCAACAACAGCGGGAAATCGCCAGTGAGGGCGGCAAGGCCGCGCATGAAAAAGGCACGGCGCATGAATTCACCTCGGAAGAAGCGCGGCGCGCCGGCGCCATGAGCCATAAGAACGATGCGGGTAGCAGCCAGAGCAGCACGTCTGGCACCGCCTCGCGCAGTGGTGGCACGGCCGGCAACCAAGGCAGTACGCAGGGCAGTACGCGCGCACGCGACGACGATGACAAAGCAGGGCCATCCGGCAGCCGCACGGGCGGCAGCAGCGGCTCCAAAACCTGAGCCTGACGCTAATGCCGCTAAGTTAAAGTGCCGTAGCGTGCGCTTGCCCCCCAAGACAAGACCTGGGGTCAGACCCGCCGGGACTCGGCGTCCCCGTCTGACCCCGGCTTTGCGTCGGTGGGGTTTGCCAGCCGATCTGCGCCTTAACTTAGCGGCATTAGAGTCTGACGCAGGCGTTGCAGCGCACCACCTTACAGGCAGATGGTGGTGTGCTCTCCCACAGGGCCGGGCCGCTCCCCTGTGATGGCGGCCTTGGCTATCGCCAGCAGTTGCTTCATCTTGCTGCTGCTGGCATCCCAGTATTCTGCCGAGTGTATCTTGACCCGTATCAACACCAGATGCGGATCGTCGATGCCGCCGACATACCAGATCTTCACCAGCGGATTCCATAATTCCTGTGCCTTGTGACGGTCGCGCAGCAGCGTGGCGTGGCCGGAAACGGACAGGTACAGATGATGATCCGGGCGCGCAAAGCTGATGTTGACGGCGGGATGCCGTTCCAGATCATGCGTGAACGCCGCCTCGTCCGACGCGAAGAACCACATATTGCCCTCGTCATCCACCTGCTGGCTGGTCAGCGGGCGGCTGCTCATCCTGTTGTTGGCGTCAACGGTCGTCAACATGCCAAACTGAACTTCCTTGATTTTGCTGGCGATCACATGGATCTGTTCCTGATTGTAGAGTGCCATTGCTGCCTCCGTCGTTTGCTGATACCGT
Organism: Sphingomonadaceae bacterium; assembly: GCA_041730475.1. Taxonomy (GTDB): domain Bacteria; phylum Pseudomonadota; class Gammaproteobacteria; order Burkholderiales; family Burkholderiaceae_D; genus Rugamonas. Next base: position 5,289 of record JBGSBQ010000148.1, on the reverse strand, counting down.
GCGCCACGATAGCCGTCGCAGGCGTGGAGATCTGTACGGGAACCCACGCTGCGGGCGATTGACTTTGTTAATGATAATCATTATCATTTGGGGATCGTAGTAGCGCACTCTTCAAGGACGAACCATTGAGCGGACCAGCACCCCACAACGCGCAGCGTGCCATGTGGCTGAAGCAATTGCACCAGTGGCACTGGATCAGCTCGGCGCTCTGCCTGCTCGGCATGCTGCTGTTCAGCATGACCGGCATCACCCTGAACCATGCGGCCCAGATCGAGGCCAAGCCTGCCATCACCCGTAAGCTGGGCCAGTTGCCGGCGCCGCTGGCAGCGCAATTGCGGCAGGCCGCCGCCGGCCACGACGGCGCCAAGTTGCCGCTGCCGGTCGCTGCCGAACAATGGCTGCACGCGACGTGGCAGGTGCAGGCCGCTGGCCGCGACGCCGAATGGTCGGCAGAGGACATCTATCTGGCCATGCCGAAGGCCGGCGGCGATGCCTGGGTTCGCATCGCGCTCGACGACGGTGCGGTGGAATTTGAACAGACCGACCGTGGCTGGATTTCGTGGCTGAACGATGTCCACAAGGGCCGCAACACGGGCCCGGCGTGGAACTGGTTCATCGATTTCTTTGCCGGTACCTGTCTGGTGTTCTGCCTGACGGGCCTGCTGATCCTGCAATTCCATGCCGCCAAGCGCCCGTTCACGTGGCCGATGGTGGGGCTGGGCTGTCTGATCCCCTTGCTGATTGCGCTGCTGTTCATCCACTAATTTCTGACCTATGCACTGGACCACCATGAAACTCCGCTATTCCATCGCCCTCAGCTTGCCGCTGGCCAGCGCGTCCTCCATGGCCGCCGAACTGGCGTTGAAACTCGACGTGCCGCAATTGAACGTGGCCGAATACCACCGGCCCTACATCGCCGCGTGGCTGGAAAATGCGGACCAGAAAGTGGTGGCCAATCTGGCGCTGCTGTACGACGTCAAAAAGAAGGACAACGGCGGTGCCAAATACCTGAAGGATCTGCGCCAGTGGTGGCGCAAGACGGGCCGCGAACTGACGTTGCCGATGGATGGCGTCAGCGGCGCGACCCGCGCACCGGGTGAGCTGACGCTGAACCTGCCTGTCGCCAAGGCCGGGCTGGACCAACTGCCGGCCGGCCAGTACCAGTTGCTGGTCGAAGTGGCGCGCGAGGCCGGTGGCCGCGAGGTGGTCAAGGTGCCGCTGCAATGGCCGCCGAAAACGGCGCAGTCGCTGAGCGCCCATGGCAAGGAAGAGCTGGGCGCGCTGCTCGTGCAACTGAAACCATAAGGCAGATTATCATGCATCAAACGAATCAATCACCCGTTAAATTGTTGATCGCGCTGGCGCTGGCCGGCCTAGCACTGAATGCCCACGCCCACCGCCCTTGGCTGTTGCCGTCGTCGTCGGTGGTGGAGAGCAAGGATCCGTGGGTGACGGTGGACGCCGCCATCTCCGAAGGCTTGTTCGACATCGATCACCAGCCGCTGAAACTCGATGCGCTGGTGGCCACCGGCCCGGACGGCAGCCGGGTGGCGCTGGAAAATGCCAGCACCGGCAAGTTGCGCAGCACCTTCGACCTGCACCTGACTAAGCCGGGCACCTACAAGATCGCGCTGGTGACGCAGAATGTCAGCGGCAGCTACAAGGATGCGGCCGGCGAAACCCGGCGCTTCCGTAGCACCGAGGAAGGGCTGGCCAAGGAAGTGCCGGCCACTGCGACAGCGCTGAGCGTGACCCGTACCTACGCCCGGCTGGAAACCTTTGTCTCGACCGGCACGCCGGATCTGGCAGTGTTCAAGACTAGCGGCGCCGGGCTGGAGCTGGTGCCGCTGACCCATCCGAATGATATGCGGGCGGGCGAGCAAGCCCGTTGGCGTTTCCTGCTCGATGGCAAACCGGCCGCCAACCTGGCCTTCAGCCTGGTACCGGGCGGGGTACGCTATCGCGGCACGCTGGGCGAAATTCGTTACACCACCGATGCCCAGGGTGCCGTCACGTTCGAGATTCCGGCCGCCGGCATGTATCTGGTCAGCACCAGCTGGCCGGCTGCCGGCCAGCCGCCGCAGACGCCGGCCCGCCGTGCGACCTACGCGGCAACGGTGGAAGTGTTGCCGCAATAAGCCGCTTGATGCGCCGCGTCCTGTTGCCCCACCAGATCGACGCCGAGCCGCCGCCGGCGGATGGCGTGCTGCGCGAGTATAGCGGCCACAGCATGGGCACCAGCTGGTCGGTGCGGCTGGTGGCCGGGCCGGCGCTGCCGGCGCTGCAGGCTGGCTTGCAGGCCCAGCTGGATGCAGTCGTCGCGCAGATGAGCCACTGGGAAGCGGAGTCCGACCTCGGCCGCTTTAACCGGGCCCCGGCAGGCAGCTGGCAGCCGTTGCCGGCCGCGTTTTTCGATGTGCTGGCGTTTGCGCTGGAGGTCGCCGTCGCCACCCGCGGCGCTTACGATCCCTGCGCCGGTGCGCTGGTGAACCTGTGGGGCTTCGGGCCGCAGGGCCGCTTCGCTGCGCCCGGTTTCGCGCCGCCGTCGGCGCCGCAGGTTGCGGCGGCACTGGCGCGCCATACGCAGCAGCGCGCCGCATTCAAACTCGATCACGTCAGCCGGCGTGCCTTGCAGCCCGGCGGCCTGCAGCTGGATTTTTCGGCGGTGGCCAAAGGCTATGCGGTCGACCGGCTGGCGTTCTTCCTGCAGTCGCAGGGGGTGCGGCATTTTCTGGTGGAAGTGGGTGGCGAGTTGCGCGGTGCCGGTGTCAAGCCGGACGGCCAGCCGTGGTGGGTAGCGCTGGAGCAGGTCAGCGACGTCGCACCCGACAACGGACCCGCGCCGCTGGTGCTGGCCTTGCACGGTCTGGCGGTTGCGACCTCGGGCGACTACCGGCGCTATTTTCACGCGCCGGGCGCGGCGGCATCGCAGCGCTATTCCCACACCATCGATCCGCGCCGGGCCGCGCCCATCAGTAACCAGCTGGCCTCGGTCACCGTACTGCACCCGCAGTGCATGGCGGCCGATGCCTGGTCGACTGCCTTGACCGTACTGGGGCCGCTGGATGGTCTGGCGCTGGCCGAGCGCCACGGTCTGGCAGCGCGCTTTGTGCTGCGCAGCGCGACCGGTCTGAGCGAAATCCTGAGCAGCGCGCTACATGCGATGCTCGACGACGAATGAAACCAAACGCATGATCTGGACTCTTGATCCCCAACGCTGGCTGCTGGCCGGCGCGCTGACCAGCAGTTACGCACTGGTGTGCCTGCTGCCTTATCTGCGTGCGCGCCGCGTGCGTCATGCGCGGGCGGCACGCGCAGCCAGCGCTGGCGACGCTGCACCGTGGATCGTTGCCTACGCCAGCCAGACTGGCCAGGCCGAGCAGCTGGCCCACCAGACTGCCGACACGCTGCACCTCGCCGGTGTCCCGGTGCGGCTGGTCGAACTGTCCGAGCTGACGCCGCAGGATTGGCAAACGGCCGGGCGCATGTTGCTCCTGGTGAGCACTTATGGCGAAGGTGATGCGCCGGATGCCGCCGCCGGGTTCGCGCGCCGCGTGCTGGGCGCCGCCATGCCGCAATTGTCGCAGCTGCACTATGGCTTGCTGGCGCTGGGCGATGCCAGCTACCGCGAATTCTGCGGCTTTGGCCGCACGCTCGACCAGTGGCTGCAAGCGCAGGGGGCGCAAGCATTATTTCCACGGATTGAAGTCGATCGCGCGGCACCGGCCGCGATTGCGGCGTGGCGCCAGCAGCTCAGTCATCTGGCCGGTACCAGCGATGCGCCCGACTGGGAGGCGCCCGCGTTTCAGGACTGGCGGCTGGTGGGGCGTCAATTACTCAATCCCGGCAGCGCCGGCGGCGCCCTGTATCAGGTCGAACTGCTACCGCAGTCGGCGCCGTTGCCGGTCTGGCAGTCCGGCGATCTGGTGCAGGTGGCGGCGCCGTCCGATCCAGACCGAGCGCGCGAATATTCGATCGCCTCGATCCCGGCCGAGGGGCGGGTGCAATTGCTGGTGCGCTTGCAACAGCATGCCGATGGCACGCTGGGCGCCGCCTCGGGCTGGCTGACGCAGCAGGCGCCCGTGGGCAGCCTGATTTCTTTGCGCTGGCGTCCGCACCGGCGCTTCCGTCTGGAAGACAATGCGCAGCGGCCGCTGATCCTGATCGGCAACGGCAGCGGCATCGCCGGCCTGCGCGCCCATTTGAAGGCGCGCGCGCTGGCTGGTCAGCGCCGCAACTGGCTGTTGTTCGGCGAACGCCATGCGGCCCATGATTATCACTACCGGGAGGAGCTGGCCGCCTGGCAGCAGGCCGGCTTGTTGCCGCGACTGGATCTGGCGTTTTCACGCGACCAGCCGCAGCGCATCTACGTCCAGGACCGTGTGCGCGGCAATGCCGATGAACTGCGGGAATGGGTGGAGCAGGGCGCGGCGCTCTATGTCTGCGGCAGCCTGGAGGGCATGGCGGCCGGCGTCGACCGCGCGCTGGAAGACGTGCTGGGCCGCGCTGTACTGGATCAGCTGGCGGCCCAAGGGCGCTATCGACGCGATGTCTATTAGCTGCCGACGACTTCCTGCAGACCCCGTGCGAGGCTGGAGGTGCTGGGGTTGTCGAGGAAGACGCAACGCTTGCCGTGACGCTTGCAGTAATCCTTGACGCGCCAGTAGGCGCTGTGGCTGATGCAGCCGGTCTGGCAGATCACCAGATCGGCAGCGGCCAGGCTGGCGTCGAGGCGGTTGGCGTTGTCTTCGAGGCCGCCATCGTGGTGGCTGAAGCGGGCGCCTTCGCGCTCGATCAGGGCGCGGTAGCTGGCGACATTGCCGCCGCGTCCACCCACGCACAGCACGGCCCGCTGTTGCAGGCGCGGCGTCAGGTGCATGACATGCTGCGTCACGCAGGGCACTGGCGCTTGCGGCACCACCGCAGCGGTGTCCGCGGTGTCCGCGGCGTCCGCGAGGGCGAGCCGGAGCGCGTTGATCTGGTGGCGCAGCTCCCGTTCGCGGTCGTCCATCTGAGCCAGCCGGGCGGCCAGCCGCTGCCGACTTTCCAGCCCGGGGATGGCGTCCTGTAGTTGGGTCAGCTGCGCTCGCAGTGAGTCGACCAGGCTGTCCTTGCCCACTAACTGGGCGCGTTGCTGCATCAGCTGCGTTGCGTGCTGGCGGTCGCTCGCGGTTTTCTCAGCCAGCATGGCGTTGATGCGTTGGCGTGCCTTGTCCAGCTCGTGCGTTAGCCGGGTGTTATCGGCCAGTGTGGCATTCAACTCATTCGTCAAGCGCGTCATCACTGCAG
>JBGSBQ010000147.1:0-7652 GCA_041730475.1 Sphingomonadaceae bacterium | reverse complement strand
TGCTGGCTCCGTATGCCGCTGGCTATCTCTCACACATGAAAGGGTGAGCCATCCGAGCCAGCCTCGCAGCCTGGGCCGGTAAACAGCGTGAATGGGCCAGGGAACGCGAATGCAGACCGCGCACCAGCTTGGAAAAATCACCAAACTGACCACCTACCGAGTGCCACCGCGCTGGATGCTGCTGAAAATCGAGACCGACGAAGGCGTTGTCGGCTGGGGCGAACCGGTGATCGAGGGCCGCGCCCGCACCGTGGAAACGGCGGTACAGGAAATGGAACCATATCTGATCGGCCAGGACCCGGCCCGCATCAATGACCTGTGGCAGACCATGTACCGGGCCGGCTTCTATCGCGGCGGCGCCATCCTGATGAGCGCAATCGCCGGTATCGACCAGGCGCTGTGGGACATCAAGGGCAAGGTGCTGGGCCAGCCAGTGTATGAACTGCTGGGCGGGCTGGTACGCGACCGCATGAAGACCTATAGCTGGGTCGGCGGCGACCGCCCGGCCGATGTCATCGAAGGCATCCGCACGCTGCGCGCCGCTGGCTTCGATACCTTCAAGATGAACGGCACCGAAGAAATGGGCATGCTCGATAGCGCCGCCAAGGTCGATGCGGCCGTGGCCCGCGTGGCCGAAATCCGGGAAGCATTCGGCAACAGCATCGAATTCGGCCTCGATTTCCACGGCCGCGTCGCCGCGCCGATGGCCAAGACGCTGATGCGCGAACTGGAGCCGTATCGCCCGCTGTTCATCGAGGAACCGGTGCTGGCCGAGCAGGCCGAGTACTATCCGCGCCTGGCCGAGATGACGTCGATCCCGATCGCCGCCGGCGAGCGCATGTACTCGCGCTTCGAATTCAAGAACGTGTTCGCTGCCGGTGGCCTGGCCATTGTGCAGCCCGACCTGTCGCATGCGGGCGGCATCACCGAGTGCCTGAAGATCGCAGCCATGGCGGAAGCCTACGACATTGCACTGGCGCCGCACTGCCCGCTCGGTCCAGTGGCGCTGGCGGCCTGCCTGCAGGTAGACTTCGTGTCGTACAACGCGGTGCTGCAGGAACAAAGCATGGGCATCCATTACAACCGTGGTGGCGAACTGCTGGACTATGTGCTGAACAAGGAAGACTTCAAGATCACCGACGGCTATATCAAGCCGCTGCCGTTGCCGGGACTGGGCGTGGTGGTCGACGAAGAACGCGTGATCGCCGCCAGCAAAAACGCGCCGGACTGGCGCAACCCGGTGTGGCGCCATGCCGATGGCAGCGTCGCCGAGTGGTAAATCGCGGTCCAATATAAAAATAAACTGGAGACACGCATGAATGTATTTTATGGCCGCCGCACTGGCGCCGCGCTGTTTGCTGCCGCCTGCGTCGCGGCCAGCAGCCACGCCGCCACGCTGGCGATCGATGCCAGCGCGCCGACGCCAGCCCCGCAATCCACCACATTGCGGCTGGGTAGCGCCAGCGCGCCGAACGGCGATACGCTGGGCGCTAACGCGCGCTACCTGACCCGCAATGGCAAGCCGTGGCTACCGGTGATGGGCGAGTTCCATTACAGCCGCACCCCGGCTGCGCAGTGGGAAGCGGAGCTGCGCAAGATGAAGGCAGCCGGCATCGACATCGTGGCCAGCTATGTGATGTGGAACCACCACGAGGAATTGCAGGGCCAGTGGAACTGGCAGGGCAACCGCAACCTGCGCCGCTTCATCGAGCTGGCCGGCAAGGCCGGGCTGGAAGTGGTGGTGCGGGTCGGGCCGTGGGCGCATGCGGAAGTGCGCTATGGCGGCGTGCCCGACTGGGTCGTCAATGCGATGCCAACGCGTAGCAACGATGCCCAGTATCTCGGTCACGTGGGCCAGCTGTATGCGCAGATCGGCGCCCAGCTCAAGGGCCAGCTGTGGAAGGATGGCGGCCATGTGATCGGCATCCAGCTGGAAAACGAATACAACATCGATGGTCCCGGCAAGGGCGCAGCACACATCACGGCGCTCAAGCAGCTGGCCCTGAAGGCTGGCATGGATGTGCCCTATTACACGGTGACGGGCTGGGATGGCACGATTTATCCGAGCGGCGAAGTGACGCCGGTGTTTGGTGGTTATCCGGATGAACCTTGGGGCGTCAGCACCAAGGAGCTGCCGCCCAAGGAAACCTATGCGTTCCGCTTCGATACCCGCGTCAGCGGCGACCTCGGGGCGCAGACTGCAGCCCATGCGCCGGGCACTGCCGAAACCGACATGGCCAGCACGCCCTTCCTCGGCGCCGAGTATGGCGCCGGGCTGCCGTTCATGTATCGCCGCCGCACCGTGGTCTCGGCCGACGATATCGCCTCGATGCTGCCGGTGCAACTGGGCTCCGGCGTCAATCTGATGGGCTATTACATGTTCCATGGCGGCCGCAATCCGACCGGCCTCGGAGGCACTTCGCTGGAAGAGAGCACGCTCAGTGGCGGCTACAACGACACCACAATGATCAGCTATGACTTCCAGGCACCGCTCGGCCCGGACGGCCAGCAGCGCGAGGTGCTGGCGAAATTGCGCCCGTATCACCTGTTCCTGCACGACTTCGGCGCGCGGCTGGCGCCGATGACGGTGCGCAAACCGGCCGTCACCCCGGCTACCCCGGCCGATCTGGCGACGCCGCGCTTTGCGGTGCGCAGCGAGGGCCAGCGCGGCTTCCTGTTCGTGAACAACCATGTGCGCCAGTATCCGATGGCGGCGCAGGCGGCGACCCAATTTGCGATCCAGCTGCCGGGCCAGACGCTGACGGTACCGAGCCAGCCGGTCGATATCGCCAAAGGCGCGTATTTCATCTGGCCGCTGAATCTTGATCTCGACGGCGTCAACCTGCGCCATGCGACGGCGCAGCCGGTGGCCTTGCTGGATCAGGGCAAGGCGGGCGTGGTGGCGGTATTCGCGGCCACTGCCGGTATTCCGGTCGAACTGGCGTTTGAGGCGGCGCTGGCGCCGCAACTGGGCGCAGCGCTCGCTGGCAACGGCGGCTCCGTCACCAGCACCGTGGTCGATGGTCAGGCGCTGCTGCGCGGCATTCAGCCGGGCACGCAGGCGGCACTGACGCTGCGGCGCGACGGCCAACGTCCGCTGACCATCGTGGTGCTGACGCCGGAACAGGCGCAGCAACTGAGCGTGGTGCAGTGGGCCGGCCAGCGTCGTATGGTCCTGAGCGCACAGCAGAATTACGTGGCCGATGGCGCGCTGGAATTGCGTTCGGTGGGCAGCAATCAGTTCCGCTTTGCGGTGTATCCGGCGTTGGGCCGGCTGCCGCAGGGCGTCAAGGCGGCTGGCAATGACGGCCTGTTCCAGCGCTTTGAGGCGACGCTGCCGGCCCGTCAGCCGCAAGCGACGGTCAGCCAGATCCGCGCCGCCGGGGAAGTCGGGCCGGTGGTCATCGGCGGCAGCGCGAAAGCGGCCATGCAACCGGCGCCGGAGAGCTTCAAGGCGGCTGCCGCGTGGCAGATCAGTGTGCCGAGCGCGCAGCTACAAGGGCTGGATGAGGCGCTGCTGCAAATTGATTTCGTCGGTGACATCGGCCGCCTGTATGCCGGCACCCGCATGCTCGATGACTGGTACTACAGCGGCTATCCGTGGCAATACGGTTTGCTGCAAGCGGGAACCGGCAAGCCGGTCCACGCCGACCAGACGTTGACGCTGGCGGTGCTGCCGCTACGGGCCGATGCGCCAATTTACCTGCCGCAGGAAGCGCGCCCCGATTTCGGCGGCAAGGCGCAAGCGGCGGCTGTGCGCCAGGTCAGCGTGGTGCCGGTGTACCGGCTGCGCGTGGCGCCTTGATGGAAATTTCAACGCATTCCTGGCGCGTCGTTCCCGCGCAGGCGGGAACCTATACTTTGCCTCTATTGATGCGCCGTATGGGTTCCCGCATGCGCGGGAAGTCGTTGCGCCCAGTGGGCACAACGACGAAGAGAGACACTAATAATATCAACTGGAGATCCGCATGAAACGTTTAACCCAACTGGCCCTGCGCACGACCGCAGCGGCGCTGTGCCTGGCCTTCACGCCGCTGGCGGCCCATGCCGCCGATGCCGTCAAGATCGGCTTCCTCGTCAAGCAGGCCGAGGAACCATGGTTTCAGGATGAGTGGCGCTACGCCGAGCAGGCCGCCAAGGACAAGGGCTTTGCGCTGGTGAAGATCGGCGTGCCAAACGGTGAAAAGATGATCGCCGCGATCGACAATCTGGCCGCGCAGAAGGCGCAGGGCTTTGTCATTTGCGCGCCGGACGTCAAGCTGGGCGCCGCCGTCGAGCGCGCCGCAAAACGCAATAACATGAAAGTGGTGTCGGTCGACGACCGGCTGGTCGATGGCAGCGGCAAGCCAATTGCGTCGATTCCGCACATGGGCATTTCCGGTTATGCGATCGGCCAGCAAGTGGGCCAGGCGATTGCCGCTGAAATCAAGGCGCGCAAATGGAATCCGGCCGAAGTGGGCGCGATCCGCATCGCCTACGACCAGCTGCCGACCGCCAAGGAACGCACCACCGGCGCCATCGACGCGCTGAAGGCAGCCGGTCTGCCAGCGGCCAATGTGTTCGATGCGCCGCAATCGAAGACAGATACCGAGAGCGCCTTCAATGCCGCCAATATCGCGCTGACCAAGCATGCCAGTGTCAAACACTGGGTCGCGGTCGGCCTGAATGACGAGGCGGTACTGGGCGCGGTGCGCGCTGCCGAAGGCCGCGGTCTGCGCGCCGACGCGATGGTGGGCGTTGGTATCGGCGGCAGCAAGGCGGCCGAGAATGAACTGAACAAGCCAGCGCCGACCGGCTTCTTTGGCACCGTGATGATCAGCGCGCGCGAGCATGGCTATCAAACCTCGGTCAATCTGGTCAACTGGATCCGCACCAATCAGGCCCCGGCCGCTGAGATCCTGACCAAGGGCATGCTGATGACCCGCGCCAATCAGGCGCAGGTCAAGGCCGAAATGAGCAAATAAGGAAGCATCATGAGCGCGAATACGGCGTATCTCGAATTTGATCAGGTCTGCAAATTCTTCCCCGGCGTGAAGGCGCTGAATGGCGTCAGCTTCACGGCCCACGCTGGTCAGGTGCACGGTCTGCTGGGCGAAAATGGCGCCGGCAAGTCGACGCTGCTGAAAATCCTCGGCGGCCAGTACAAACCCGATGGCGGCCGCCTGCTGGTCGGCGGCCAGCAGCGCTACTTCGGCAGCGCCAGCGATGCCATCGCGGCCGGCATTGCAGTGATCCATCAGGAGCTGCAATATGTGCCGGAACTGACCGTGGCCGAGAACGTGCTGATGGGCCGCATGCCGACCCGCTGGGGCTTCCTCGACAAGGCCAGGGCGCACCAGATGGTGGCCGACAAACTGGCCGCTATCGGCGTCGATCTCGATCCGGCCGCGCGTCTGGCCGACCTGTCGATCGCGCAGCGCCAGATGGTGGAAATCTGCAAAGCCATCATGCAGGATGCGCGCGTGATTGCTTTCGATGAACCGACCAGCAGCCTGTCGCACCGGGAGACGGAAATCCTGTTCCGGCTGGTGCGCGAACTGCGCGCCGATGGGCGCACGCTGATTTACATATCGCACCGGCTGGAAGAGCTGTATGAGCTGTGCGATGCCTGCACCATCTTCCGCGATGGCCGCAAGATCGTCACCCATGACGTGATGGCCGACGTGCCGCGCGAACGCCTGATCAGCGACATGGTGGGCCGGGAACTGAGCGACATCTATGACTACCGCGCCCGCCCGCTGGGTGTCGAACGCCTGCAGGTGCAGGGCCTGAATGGCCGTCATCTGGCCGGTCCGCAAAGCTTCAGCGTGCACGCCGGTGAGGTGCTGGGCTTCTTTGGTCTGGTCGGTGCCGGCCGCTCGGAGCTGATGCGACTGTTGTACAACGCCGATCCGCGCAGCGCCGGTGCGGTGCTGCTCGACGGCGTTGCGGTGCCGACCGGTGCGCCGACCGACGCGATTGCGGCCGGCATCGTGCTGTGTCCCGAAGACCGCAAGGAGCAAGGCATTCTGGCCACCGCCTCGGTGGCGGAGAACATCAACATCAGCTGCCGCCGCCATGGCTTGCTGGCCGGCTTGTTCCTGCGCCACCAGCGCGAGGCGGCGCTGGCCGAGGACTTCATCACCCGGCTGCGCATCAAGACGCCGAACCGCCAGCAGGAGATCCGTCTGCTGTCGGGCGGTAATCAGCAGAAGGTGATTCTGGCGCGCTGGCTGGCGGAACCGGGCATGAAAGTGCTGATCCTCGATGAGCCGACCCGTGGCATTGACGTCGGTGCCAAGAATGATATTTACCGCATCATCCATGAAGTGGCGCAGCGCGGCTGCTGCGTGATCGTGGTGTCGAGCGAACTGCCGGAAGTGCTGGGCATCGCCGACCGCGTGATTGTGATGCGCGAAGGCGCCATTTGCGGCGAACTGGCGCGCGCTGATGCCAGCGAGACGGCCGTGCTGGCGCTGGCGCTGCCCGATGCGGCGGCGCCGGCTTCCGCGCCGGCGGCTGAACCCGGCCATGGCGCGGCCACCAACAACAATACTCAACAATCTCTCCGGAGCATCGCATGAACGATTCATCCCTGTCCCCTACCGAGGCCCCGGCGGCCGCCGCGACCCGCGCTGCGCAGCGCAAGTGGCTGGTCGAATACAGCATGCCGATCGGCTATGTGCTGCTGTTCGCCGTGCTGGCGGCGAGCGTCGAAAACTTCTTCTCGGTGACCAATGTCGTCGGTCTGATGCTGTCGGTGGCGCAGATCGGCATGGTGGCCTGCACCATGATGCTGTGTCTGGCCTCGCGTGATTTTGACCTGTCGGTTGGTTCGACCATCGCCTTTGCCGGCGTGCTGGGCGCGATCGTGCTGGAACGCAGCGGCAGCGTGGCGTTGGCGGTGGCCAGCGGGCTGGCGGCTGGGGCGCTGATCGGCGCCTGCAATGGCGTGCTGATTGCCTACCTGCGCGTGAATGCGCTGATCGCGACGCTGGCGACCATGCTGATGGTGCGCGGGCTGGCCTTTATCGTCTCCAAGGGGCAGGCGGTGGGGATTGCCGATGAATCGTTTATCAGCTTTGGCGATACCCGCATCGGCGGTTTGCCGCTGCCGGTGCTGGTGGTGGGGGCTTGCTTCGTGGTGTTTGGCATTCTGCTGAACCAGACTGTGTTTGGGCGCAATACGCTGGCTATCGGCGGTAATCCGGAAGCGGCGCGACTGGCCGGTGTGCGGGTCGAGCGGCTGCGGGTCTGGATCTTTTTGCTGCAAGGGCTGGTGACGGCGCTGGCGGGGCTGATACTGGCGTCGCGCATTACCAGTGGCCAGCCGAATGCGGCGCAGGGCTTTGAGCTGGATGTGATTTCGGCCTGCGTGCTGGGTGGTGTCTCGCTGCAGGGTGGTAAGGCGCGCATGTTCGGGGTGCTGATCGGGGTGCTGATCATGGGGACTGTGGAGAACGTGATGAATCTGCTCGATGTGGATGCGTTTTACCAGTATTTGATGCGCGGTGTGATCCTGCTGGCGGCGGTGCTGCTGGATCAGCTGAAGACGCGCGGCGAACGCCGTTAATTTTCACCCCTGACGCAGAGTCTGGGGGGGGGCCCCGCGGGGGGGGCGCCCGCGGGGGGGGGGGGGGGGGGGTTTTTTTTTGTGGGGGGTTTTTTTTGTT
>JBGSBQ010000146.1:0-7718 GCA_041730475.1 Sphingomonadaceae bacterium | reverse complement strand
GCTACCGCCAGCGCAGCGGTAGCGGGGTAGCAGCAGGTGCGTCAGCTACGCCTGTTTCACCCCGCTGTGGCGGCCGCCGCTGCGGCGCCGGCAGCGCTGGCCGCCGCAGCGCCGGCGTTCGGCGCCGTCGATCCAACCTGGCTGGCGCGGCTGCCGGCCGCCACCACTGCACAGTGCGCCGCCCTGCTGGCCGAAGGCGCGACGCTGTTCTGGCTGCGCTACAGCCCGGCGGCCGACTGTTTCTTCCAAGGGCTGGACCCGCTGCATCTGGCCAATCAGACGCCCGGACTGTTGTGGGGCGCGATCCTGGCGCCGGCGGCCTGGCCGCCGTTGGCCGAGCTGGACGCCTACCGCTGCACGCTGCAATACGAGCTGTTATCCTGCGCGCCACAGGCCGAGCTGGCGGCACATTTCCGCTACGTCAGCGAAGCGATCAGCTGGTTCCAGCAGGGTCCGGTGGCGAATACTTCTGCACCGGCAACACCGGCAGCCGTCGTGCCGGACGCTACCATCGGCGTCCTGCTGGACGCGCAGCGGCGGGTGCTGGCGCCGTCGGACGATGGCGCCGGGCTGGCCGGGCGGCTGCGCAGTGTGATGGCGACGCTGTCCTCCTGCCTGCAAGCGCGTGGCGCGGGCGCGGCACAGCCTAGTCTGGAGCTGGCTGGCGCGGCCGCGCTGGCGGCCGGCAGCGGCCAGCCATTGCTGGACTGGATGGGCGCGCATTTTGCCGATGGCAGCCTTGCCGTCGAGGCTGACAGTGCCAGTGAAGTGCTGGCCGCGAAGCGTAGCGACGACATGGCAGCGGCCAAGACGGTGCGGGTGGACCAGCACAAAATCGACCGCCTGATGAACCTGATCGGCGAGATAGTGGTCGCCAAGAATGCGATGCCCTATCTGGCCGAGCGCGCCGAGCGCGAGCACGGCTTGCGCGAGCTGGCGCGCGACATCAAGGGCCAGTACGCGGTAATCAACCGCATTTCCGAGGACATGCAGGACGCCATCATGCAAGTCAGGATGATGCCGGTGTCGTTCGTTTTCCAGCGTTTTCCGCGGCTGGTGCGCGACCTGTCGCAGCGGCTCGGCAAGCAGGTACGGCTGGTGATGGAAGGCGAAGACACGGCCGCTGACAAGAACATCATCGAAGCGCTGGGCGATCCGCTGGTCCACATGGTGCGCAATTGCCTCGACCATGGGCTGGAAACGCCGGCGCAGCGCTTGGCTGCCGGCAAGCCGGCGCACGGCACGCTGACGATCGTCGCCCGCCAGCAGTCTGACCGTGTGCTGATCGAGATCAGTGACGACGGGCGCGGCATCGTGCCCGAGCTCATCAAACGTAAGGCGCTGGAACAAGGACTGGCCGACCAGGCCTCGCTGGAGCGCCTGAGTGAGCATGAACTGGTCAACCTGGTGTTTGCCCCCGGCTTCTCGACGGCAGAGGCGATCTCCGACCTGTCCGGGCGCGGTGTCGGGATGGACGTGGTGCGGACGGCAGTAGAACGGATCAATGGCAGCATCGTGCTCGACAGCGTCGCCGGTCAGGGCACCCGCATCCGCCTGTCGCTGCCGCTGTCGATGGCGGTCAGCCATGTGATGACGGTGGAATCGAACGGCCAGCTGTTCGGCGTGGCGATGGATATGGTGGTCGAGACCGTGCGCCTGCCGGCCCGGGCCGTCCGGCACATCAAGACCAGCATGACGGCGGTGCTGCGCGAGCGCGTGATCCCGCTGCGCAGCCTGAACCAGTGGCTGCAGATCGCCAGCCCGCAGCAGCGCAATGCCGACGACGAGCTGGCCGTGCTGGTGGTGCGCAATGGCGACGAACAGCTGGGCATCATCATCGATGAATTCCACCAAACGGCCGACATCATCCTGAAGCCGTTGCCCGGCGTGCTGGCCCACCTGCCAGCCTATGCCGGCTCGGCTCTGATGGGGGATGGCACGGTACTGATGGTCTTGAACCTGCGGGAGATGATGATATGAGCATGGAATTTGTGGACGCCTGCATCGTATTGCGCGGCGATATAGATGTGGAGCAGGCCGAGACGGCGCTGGCATGGCTGCAGTCGCAGCCATGCTGGGGCGTGGATTTTTCCGAGTGTGACAGTGTGCACCCGGCCGTACTACAAGTGTTTTTGTGTGCAGGCTTGCCAGCCCTGCGCTGGCCCGCGCAGGGCACGCTGGCGCTGTGGTTGCAATCGGTAATGTTGTGCGGCTAAGCCCCTACCTTTCAGGAGAAGAAACATGAGCAAGACTATTTTGATCGTCGATGACTCGGTCACCATGACGATGAGCGTGCGTTCCAGTCTGGAAATGCACGGCTACACGGTGCAGAGTGCCGGCGACGGCGTGCAAGCACTGGCCAAGCTGAGCGGCGGTTTGAAGCCGCATCTGATCATCACCGACATCAATATGCCGAACATGGGCGGACTGGAGTTGATCAGCAAGGTCAGGGCCTTGCCGGGCTTCCGCTTCGTGCCCATCCTGACCCTGACCACGGAAAGCGATGGCAGCGTGCGCGACGAAGGCAAACGCCTCGGCGCCACCGGCTGGCTGGTTAAGCCGGTCTCGGGCGTGGATCTGGTGAATGTGATTAAACGCGTGATTCCCGGTGCTTGATGGCTAGTACCTGGCTAGGGAGAGCAGCATGAATGCACTACTTTCGTTCGGTGGCTTGCTGTACACCGTGGTCGTGGCGGTATTGGCCGTACTGGCATGGAATGCCAGTGCCAGCCTGCGCCAGCGCGGCCGTGGCTGGTTGGCGCGGGGCGCCGAGCCAGCAGCGGCAGGCGCGCCGCCGGAGGCGCTGGCGGCCGATGAAATGCGTCAGGTCGCGCCCTATCTGGCGCTGGTCAACCGCCAGCTAGCCGGCAGCCTGCAGGACACGGAGCAAGGCATGCTGGGCCTGATCGAGGCGGTGATGGCGATCCACAGCATGTCCGATCAGCAGATGGGACGCATCACGGCGGCCGAGCAGAATGGTGCCGAACTGTCGTCCATCGTGCACGAAAAAATCCTGGTTGATCAGCAGATGACGCGCATTCTGGAAATGTTCGTGCTGCGTCAGGAGCAGGATGTGGCCGCCAACCTGACCCGCATCCAGCGGCTGCAGGAGGTCAAGTCGCTGGGGCCGCTGGTGGACGTGATTGCCAGCGTCGCGCAGCAGACCAACTTCCTGTCGATTAATGCGGCGGTGCTGGCCGCCCATGCCGGCGAGGGCGGGCGCGCGTTTGCCGTGCTGGCAGCGGAAATTCGCCAGCTGTCGCACAAGACAGCGGAAGCGGCCAAGGATATCGGTGTCAAGATCAGCAAGGCGACCGACGGCATTGATGCCGAGCTGTCCGGCGTTAACAAAGTCGGCGACCGCCAGCTGGCGATCGGCAATATGCGCAAAGTGGTGGATGATATCAAGGAAATGCAGGACCGCTTTTCGACGGCGTCGGAGCGGTTGTTGGAGATCGTTGACGGCGACAAGCAGGCGCACCAGCAGTTGGTGGGCCGCATTTCGGACGCGCTGGGCCATGTACAGAACCACGACATCATGCGCCAGCGGATCGAGCATGTGCAGTCGGCCCTGATGGAATTGCAGGAGCATCTGGAAGGTGTCGCCGATCAGGTGCAGGGCAATCGCTGGAATCCCGAGGCGATGCGCAGCTTGCGGCAGCGTCTCGACGAGCAGATGGAGCGGTACGTGATGCACAGCCAGCGCGCCGCGCATAGCGAAGCCACCGGCAGCGCCACGCCAGCGCCGGCTGCCGAACGGCCCATGATAGAACTGTTCTGACCTTCAGGAGCACTCCCCACCATGCCTTTGTCCGACGCGTGTATCCAGGCCCAGCTGCTGCTGGAAGCGGACACCGATCCCGCCCCGTATTTTGTCATCGATGTGACGGCCCAGCGCAGTGTGTACCACAACCCGGCGGCGGCTAGGCATCTGTTTGGCAAGGCGGCGCCTACGCTGAGTTGCGACGCGGTGCTGGCGTGTTTGGTACAAGGGCTGGCCCCACAGTCGCGGGCGGTATTGGCGGCCTTGCTCGACAGTACGGCTGGCCAACGCCTGCGAGGCTGCACGCTGGCCAGCGCGTCCGCGCCACCCGGTCTGGGCTGGGACTGCAGCGCCATCTTGACCGGCACTGGCGTGCAGGCCCAGATGCATGTGCGGCTTAACCGCAGTGACGCTCAGCCACGCGGCAGTGGTCTGGGGGCCGACGCCGCGTGGCGTGAGACGGCACTGGCGCTGGTCACGCTGGGCGGGAACGCCCTGACCCAGACCCTGTTGGGTGTGGATGCGAATGCCGGTTTTTGCCGCCTGTTGCCGTTGGCAGCGGGGCGCAAGATCCGGATGGCGGACTGGATGGCGGCTGGCATGGCGTATTTTGATCTGGTCTGTCTGATGGCGGCCATTGACTCTGGGCAGCCGCAGGAACGTACACTGTGGCTGCGTCCATCGCATGGCCTGCCCCAGCACTTGCGGGTACTGGTGTCACCGGCATCGGAAGGGGCCGGCGGGGCCCGCTCGGCGCTGCTGCTGTTGCAGCCGCTGGATCAGCGCACCGCGGCGCCGCAGCAGGCAGGCGATGGCAGCTTGCAGTTTGATGCCAACGGGCGCATCACGCACAGCAATGCGGCCTGTGGCGTGATGCTGGGGCGGTCCCAGCAGGAATTGTTGGGGCAGCCCGCGCAGCGCTGCCTGCACCCACAGGCGCGGCGGCGCTGCATCGGCTTATTGCGGCCCTTGCTGCGCGGCGAGGTCGCGGCCAGTGATCACGAAATGCCGGTGTTGCACCCCCAACGGGGCCTGCGCTGGATCGCGCTGCGGCTCTGGAGCGACCCGGCGGCGCCAGGGCGGGTGTCGGCCAGCCTGCGTGACGTGACTGAGCGCTTCAATGCCGAGCGCCTGCAGCAGATCTGCGGGACGGCGCTGGATAACAGCGCCAGCGGGGTCGTTGTGTGCGACTATACCCAGCCGGGCTGCCCGATTGTTTATGTCAACCGCGGCTTTAGCCACACCACCGGCTATGGGCAACAGGAATTGCTGGGGCAGTCTTGCAGCATTTTGCAGGGCCCGCTGCGTGATCAGCCGGGTCTGCTACCGCTGCGGCGCGCGCTGGCCCGGGCTGACAGCGTGGCCGTGACGCTGTTGAATTTCCGCAAAGATGGTACGCGCTTCTGGAATGCCTTGGAGCTGACGCCGATCCGGGAGCCGCTGACCGGCATCGTGACCCACTATCTCGGCCTGCAGCATGATGTGACGGCCCAGCATGATCTGGATGAACTGAACCAGCGGCGCGACCTGGAAATCGATTATGTGTTTCGCAGCTGTCCGTTTGGCGTGGTCAGCGTCAATCCGGCCGGTGAAGTGCGCATCGTCAGTCATGCGTTTGAACAGATTACCGGCTTGCTGGCCCAGCGTTTCGTCGGGCTGCCGGTGGCGCTGCTGGAGCAGGCGCTGCGCTTACAGTGCGCGCCGGCCATGGATGGCAGCAGTCCGGCCTTGCCGGCGCCCGGCGCGCAATTGTCGTTGAAACTGGCGTTGCCCAAGGTGCGGCTGGTGGAAGTCCGGGCTGCCTTGCCGGGACCGCTGACCGGCAAGCGTGTGTTCTTCTTTCAGGATGTCACCAACGCAATCGAACTGGCGCGCGCCAAGACGCGCTTTCTGGCGGCGGCGGCCCATGAGTTACGGACGCCACTGGGCAGTATCCGGGGCTTCACCGAACTGCTGCTGATGCGTCATTATGAGCGACCGCAGGCGCAGGAATTGCTCGAGATCGTGCGCTGTCAGGCTGAGCACATGGGGAATTTACTGACCGACTTGCTCGACCTGAGCAAGCTGGAGTCGCGCGCTGCACAGGCGCTGGAACGCGAGCACACCGATCTGGGAGAACTGCTGGAGAAAGCCCTGCAGATGGCACGGCCACCCGGTGCCCGCCATGCGGTACGCTGTACGCTACCGGCGCGGGCGCTGCAGCTGTCGGTGGCCCGTAATGAGTTGCAACGGGTGTTGATCAATCTGATTTCCAACGCCTACAAATACACGCCGGAGAGTGGCAGCATCGAGCTGACGCTGCTGGAACAGCGTCCGGCGCAGCCGGGCTGGGTCGGCATTTCCGTGGCCGACTCAGGTATCGGCATCGCCGCCGCCGATCAGGCCCGCTTGTTCCAGCGCTTTTTCCGCGCCGATCCGAACGGCAGCATTCCCGGTACCGGGCTTGGCCTGGCCATCTCGCAGGAGCTCGTCAAGCAGATGGCGGGCCAGATCGAAGTCGACAGCCAGCCCGGGCAGGGCTCGGTGTTTACGGTCTGGCTGCGGCGGCAGGAGGACGCTAGCGCGCCGCATCCTTGAACTCGGCATCCAGCGCCTGTTCCGGGCCGTTGGCCGGTGGCAGTGCCAGCGCCGCAGCGGCCAGCGCGCCGCAGTGGGTGTCGATGGCTGCGATGGCGCTGCCGTCGAGCGCGTTCTCGAGCGCGATGATCAGCAGTTCCAGCTGGCGCAGCTGCTCCGGGTCGGCCTGCTTACCCACGCTGAGTAGGGTCTTGCGCACCGCGTGGATCTGCGATTCGCCCCGGTTACGGGCTTCTGCCAGCAGCCGCTGCGTGTGGTCGGCGACGGCGTTTTGCTCGGCATCGAGCACCATCGCGCGGATTTCCGGTTCGCTCAGGCCGGAATTGGCCTTGATGGTGATGCGGTTCTGCTGGCCGCTGGCCTGATCCTTGGCGCCCACGTGCAGGATACCGTTCGCATCCAGATCGAAGCTGACATCAATCTGCGGCGTGCCGCGCGCGGCTGGCGGGATGCCCTCCAAATTGAATTCGCCTAGCGCCTTGTTGCCACTGGCGATCTCGCGCTCACCCTGAAACACCTTGATGGTGACGGCGCCCTGGTTGTCGTCGGCGGTCGAGAATACTTGGCTGAAGCGGGTCGGAATGGTGGTGTTCTTGGGGATCATCCGCGTCATCACGCCGCCCATGGTTTCGATGCCGAGCGACAGCGGGGTGACGTCCAGCAGCAATAGATCTTTGCGTTCGCCGGACAGCACCGCGCCCTGAATCGCGGCGCCGACGGCAACCGCCTCGTCCGGATTGACGTCCTTGCGCGGTTCCTTGCCGAAGAAATTCTTCACCTGTTGCTGTACCTTGGGCATGCGGGTCATGCCACCGACCAGAATGACGTCATCGATCTGATCGACGCGGATACCGGCATCCTGTATCGCAATCCGGCACGGGGCGATGGTGGCTTCGATCAGGTCATCGACCAGCGCTTCCAGCTTGGCGCGGGTCAGCGTCATGCTCAGGTGCACCGGGGCGCCATTGGCCAGCGCGATATACGGCTCGTTGAGGTCAGTCTGCTGGGTCGATGACAGCTCGATCTTGGCGCGCTCGGCGCAGGCCTTGATACGTTGCAGCGCGATCGGATCGCGTTTCAGGTCCACCCCATGTTGGCGCTGGAAGTCACTGATGATGTGATCGATGATGCGCTGGTCGAAGTCTTCGCCGCCGAGAAAGGTGTCGCCATTGGTGGCCATGACTTCGAACTGTTTTTCGCCGTCGAGGGCGGCAATTTCGATGATGGAGACGTCGAAGGTGCCGCCGCCAAGGTCGTAGACGGCGATCTTGCGGTCGCCACTTTGGCTCTTGTCCATGCCAAAGGCGAGGGCGGCCGCTGTCGGTTCATTGATGATACGCTTGACCTCCAGCCCGGCGATGCGGCCGGCGTCCTTGGT
>JBGSBQ010000145.1:0-7720 GCA_041730475.1 Sphingomonadaceae bacterium | reverse complement strand
TGATGCGCCCGGCGATGTACCAGGCCTGGATGGCGGTCGAGCCCTGCGTGCTGCGCGACGCGGCGACGCTGACCTGGGACATCGTCGGGCCGATCTGCGAATCGGGCGACTGGCTGGCGCGCGAGCGCACGCTGGCGGTGCAGCCGGGCGACCTGCTGGTGATGCATTGTGCCGGAGCGTATGGCATGACGATGGCGTCCAACTACAACACCCGTGGCCGTGCCGCCGAGATCATCGTTGATGGCCAGCTCGGCCATCTGGTACGCCGTCGTGAGACGCCGCAAGAACTGTTCGCGCTTGAAACCACGCTGAAATAAGCGTAGCCCCCAATGCCGTTAATAAAGGCGCAGATCAGCTGGCAAACCCCGAATACGCAAAGCTGGGGTCAGACCCGCCGGGTCTGACCCCAGGTCTTGTCTTGGGGTGCAAGCGCACGCTACGGCACTTTAACGTAACAGCATTCGACTCAGGCCCGCCGGGTCTGGCGCCAGTAGACCCGCAGCCCCAGCAGCACGGCCACAATCAGCCCAAACAATATCGGCTGCGTGAAATTGTGCTTGCCCGCCTTCATCCACCAGAAGTGCAGCACGCCCAACGGGGCAATCACATACACCAACCGGTGCAGCCACTGCCAGCGCTTGCCACCCAGCCGCCGTATCATGCCATTGGTGCTGGTCAGCGCCAGCGGCAGCAACAACACAAACGCAATAAAGCCAACCGTAATGAACGGCCGCTTCAGCACATCCTTCCACATCTCCTGCAGATCAAAAAAGTGATCGAACCACAGGAAGGTAGTGAAGTGCAGCGCCGCATAAAAGAACGCAAACAGCCCCGCCATCCGGCGCAGCTTGACCAGCCAGTTCCACTTGCTCAGCTTGCGCAGCGGCGTGACGCCCAGCGCAATACACAGCAGGTACAAAGTCCAGTCCCCCGTCCCGCGCGTAATGAACTCCAGCGGCTCCACCAGTTGCCCGGTCAGCGTCAGGTACACCATGCGGAAAAACGGCAGCAAGGCCAGCGCAAACAGCCCCCCTTTCAACAGGGTCAGCTGGCGCGCAGTCGGATTGAACGCCATGCTTAGAAGTTCTTCTTCAAGTCCATGCCCGCATACAGCGACGCCACTTCCGGGTAGCCGTTGAACATCAGCGTCTTGCGCTTGCGCGCCAGGAAGCCGTCTTCGCCGATGCGGCGCTCGGCAGCCTGCGACCAGCGCGGGTGATCGACCTCGGGATTGACGTTGGAATAGAAGCCATATTCGCTCGGCGCCGCCACATTCCACGCAGTGCGCGGCATGTCTTTGACGAAGCGGATCTTGACGATGGACTTGGCCGACTTGAAGCCATATTTCCACGGCAGCACCATGCGCACCGGCGCGCCATTCTGGTTCGGCAGCGTTTCGCCATACATGCCCAGCGTCAGCAAGGCCAGCGGATGATTTGCTTCATCAATACGCAAGCCTTCCACATACGGCCAGTTCAGCACGCGGCTGCCAACGCCCGGCATCTGCTTCTTGTCAGCCAGCGAAATGAATTCCACATACTTGGCGTTGCCGGTCGGCTCGACCTTTTTGATGATCTCGGAGAACGAGTAACCGACCCACGGAATCACCATCGACCAGCCCTCGACACAGCGCAGCCGATAGACGCGCTCTTCCAGCGGCGCCAGCTTCAGCAGCGCATCCAGATCGAGCGTCATCGGCTTCTTGACTTCGCCTTCGATGGTGACGGTCCACGGCCGCGGCTTCAGCGTGCCGGCGTACTGGGCCGGGTCGGACTTGTCGGTGCCGAATTCGTAGAAGTTGTTATAGGTGGTGGCGTCTTTGTAGGCAGTCTGCTTGTCCATCACCACAAAGGCGGGATTCAGCTTGGCTGGCAACTTGGGATTGACGCCTTGCGCGAACGCTTCGCGGCTGGCCATCTCCAGCAAGGCGGCGCTGCCCAACGCACCGGCGGTGATCTGCTTCATGAAGTCGCGACGCGACTCGTAGACGGCACGGGGGGTAATTTCTGAAGAAAATGGCAGGTCTAAGCCATTCGGACTACGTTGGATCAGCATGTCGGCTCCGGGATCAGTGTGCGGTACAGGACTTGGTCGAACTCCTAGCCTGAACCTTACACCAATCCCGCATTTGCTGAATTACATTGAGATTACATTTACAGTTTGCCGTAGGAATGCAGGCCGGACAGGAACATATTCACGCCCAGGAAGGCAAACGTGGTCACTAGCAAGCCCACCAGCGCCCACCAAGCAGCCGGACGGCCACGCAGGCCCGTCATCAGGCGCATATGCAGCCAGGCCGCGTAATTCAGCCAGACGATCAGGGCCCAGGTTTCTTTCGGATCCCACGACCAGTAGCCACCCCATGCTTCTGCCGCCCACAGCGCGCCGAGGATGGTGGCCACGGTGAAGAAGGCGAAGCCGACCGAGATGGCCTTGTACATCACGTCGTCCAGCACTTCCAGCGATGGCAGACGATCGACCAGATAGCCGCTCGACTTCAGCAGGTAGGCCGCGGCCACCATGGCCGACAGCGAGAAGGTGCCGTAGCCGATGAAGTTGGCCGGGACGTGAATCTTCATCCACCAGCTTTGCAGCGCTGGCACCAGCGGCTGGATGTCGGCCGCGTCGCGCGTGACCGTGTACCACAGCAGGAAACCGACCGCCGCCGAAATCACCAGCAGCACGAAGGCGCCCAGCTGGCGCGTCGCATAGCGCTCCTCATAGTAGAGGTAGAACATGGCCGTAATCAGCGAGAACAGGATGAATACTTCGTACAGGTTGGAGACCGGAATGTGGCCGACGTCGGCACCGATCAGATAGGACTCAAACCAGCGCACCAGCAGGCCGGTAATGCCGAGTATCACCCCGGCCCAGCACAGCTTGGAGCCGACGGCCGAGCCGAAGGCGGTGCGGGTGATCAGCCCCAGCCAATAAAACGCAGTCGAGAAGAAGAACATGGTGCCCATCCACAGAATCGCGGACTGGCTCGACAACATGTATTTCAGGAAGAATTTCTGGTTGGCGGCCTCCAGCGAACCGCCGTACATCGAGATCGCCCACAGCGATAGCAGCGCCGTCAGCGGCAGCAGCCAGCGCATCGGTTTCCAGTGCCAGCCCAGCGTCGCAAAGGTGGGCGCGGCGGCCAGCAGGATGGCTTTTTCGTAGACGTCCATATAGGCGCCATAACGGCTCAGCCCGAACAGGGACGCGGCCAGCAGTGCCAGGCCGTACAGCCAGTCGAGGGCATTCAGGCGCTTGAAATAGCCGGGCGCCTGGGTATAGGTTTGTTGTTGAGTCAGTTCCATGGTGGTCTCCTGCTGCCAGCTCACAGCTTACGCTGATTGCGGCAATTTTTCTTTTAAACTACTGAATTCATGTTCGAAGTCCAGCGTCTTGCGCTGGGTGCTCATGGCCATCAGCGCCTGCGTGCCCTGCGCGCCATCCTTGATCCAGACCCACAGGCGGCGCTCGCGAATATAGAACATCGCAAACACACCCAGTACCAGCAGCAGACAACCGAAGTAAACCACGGCCTTGCCCGGCGAACGGGTGACCTGGAACACCGAGGCCTTGACCTCGGTGAACTCGTCCAGCTGCAAATACACGGGGGCGCCGTAGAAAAAGGCATCGGACAGCGCATTGGTCGACAGTTGCAGGAAGCGGCCATGCACCTCATCGGCCGTCACTTCCGGCAAGCCATCCTTGATACGGGCCGCCTGCCACAAGTCCCACAGGCTGCCGTTCAGGATTTTCATGAAGATGTCGGCAGCCTTTTCCTGCTCGGCGGCCGGGACTTTTTCGAGGAAGCGCGAAATGGCGACAAAGCCCGCTTCCTTGCCATTGCCGGCGAACAGGCCCAGGCTCTTCTCCGACGACGCCTGCAACTGCTCGCGCAGCGCGGCGCCATTGCCGCCCTGCGGCGACGCCCGTTGTGCATAGCGCTGCGCGGCGATGCCACGCAGACCGGCATCCTGCAAGGCCGCGCGCAGGCGCATCCATTCATTGACGCTGTAGTTGTCATCGGCCGGAATGCGCAGGAAGCTGAACGGATCGCTGGGGCTGGCACGCATGCCGGCCAGGAACACGGTGGCGCCGTCGACAGTGACAGGCTGCATATAGTTCTGGAATTCACGCGCCTGTCCGGTCTTGTCACGCAGCTTGTACTGCACGCTGGGGCCGACGTTCTTCAGGTCTTTATTGTTGGCGTTTTTGGCGGCCGAACCAAGACGCTTGTCGAGGCCGACGGCGAACTGCTGCTCCAAGCTCTGGCCCTTGGCCACCGAGCGCGGATCCTGCGAAGCGGTGTTCTCGACGTTGAACGGACGGAAGCCCGACCATTCGACCGTGTAGGCCTCGCCCATCTGGGTCGAGGCGCCGACTTCACCGGCGATCGGGAAGGTGGTCTTGCTGGTGCCGGCCATCGGGAAACCCGTCAGCTTGAGCTTGCTGCCGCCATCCTCAAAACTGGACTGGTAGATGGCCAAACCGTTGTAAATCAGTGGTTTATTGACTTCGATGGTGGCGGCGAAGGTTTTGCCGTTGTCATGAATCACCACATCGCTGGCGAACAGCTTGGGCATGCCAGTGCTGTAGAAATCGATGTTGAATTTTTTCAGCTCGATGCCGAACGGCAGGTCTTGAATCAGCACGCCATCGGCGCGCGGGATGATGGCGGTGTTGCTGGTCGCCCCTTCCGGTATCAGCGTATTGCCGCGGAAGGTAGGATTGCTGAGACCGAGGCGGTGCTGGGCCGGAATCTGCGCGATCACGCCACTGCCGCCGAACGGCGTCTTGCCGAGGAACCACTCCTGCAAGCGGATCGGCATGTCGGAATCGAGCAGGCCGCCGATACAGATAATCACGATGGCCGAGTGCGCAAAGATGTAGCCGAATTTGTTGCCGGCGCCGCGCTTGGCCGCCACCAGTGTGCCATGGTCCTTGTCAACGATCTTGGCCGAGTAGCCAGCATCGACCAGCCGTGCCACGGTTTGCTGGGCCAGCGCCGTGCGCGTCAGCGCCGACTGCCATGCGGTCTTGTGGTGGAAGTTTTGCAGCGACTGCTCGCGCACGTTCAGGCGCCAGCTAAGCATATCCTTCAGCATCTTGGGCGCGTTACGGATGATGCACAGCGAGGTCGAGGTGACCAGGATCGCCATCAGCAGCAGGAACCACCAGGCCGAATACACCGCATACAGGCCGGTCTTGCTGAACACCTCGAACCAGAACGGACCGAACTGGTTGATGTAGTTGTTCATTGCCTCGTTCTGCTTCATCACCGTACCGATGATGGCAGCGATCGCGATCATTGCCAGCAAGGCGATCGCAAACCGCATCGACGACACCAGTTCTACGATTTCGCCGACGACGGGGCGGCGGGTTTTCAGCTCTATGCCGGTGGTACTTGGACTACTCATGCTGGGAACTATCTCAAAAAAAGGACGGGGACGCTATGCACCGGGCAGCATACCAACAAAAAGGGCAGCCCGCTTGCGCTGCTGCCCTTTGCTGTGATGAAACTGCCCGCGCCGCAGGGGGCACGAGGCACATCGATTATTTCAGGCCGGCCACGTAGTCAGCGACGGCTTTCATTTCATCGTCCGACATGCGCTTGGCGATCTCGGTCATCTGGACGCTGTTCTTGCGCGCGCCGCTCTTGAATGCTGCCAGCTGGGCTACCGTGTAATCCTGATGCTGACCAGCGATGCGTGGATATTGCACTGGAATACCAGCACCGGCCGGGCCATGGCAGCTGGCGCAGGCTGGCACCTTGGTATCAGCGATGCCGCCGCGATAGATTTTCTTGCCCAGCTCAACCGTGTCCTTGTTCTTGGCGGCGCCCGGCTTTTGCTGCTGGGTGGCCAAATACGCAGCGATGTTATGCTTCTCTTCCTCGGTCAGCATCTTGGCGTAGGTCGTCATGACCGGATTGTTGCGTTCCGGAGCGGTGAAGTTGACCAGTTGCTTGTAGATGTAGCCTTCGTGCTGAGCCGCCAGTTTCGGATTCACCGAGATGGTCGAGTTGCCGTTGGCGCCGTGGCAGGAGACACAGGCCGGCAGGCCGCGCGCATTGTCGCCTTCGGCATACAGGGTGCCGCCTTTGGCCGGGTCAGCCTTGGGGGCGACAGCTTCGGCGTGGGCTGGTTTCTTTTCTTCGGCGACCGACACGGATGCCGCTACAGCCAGCAGAGTGACGAACAAGGATTTGACAAACGGTGAAAACGCACGATTCATTAAGACACCCTGACTAGTCAATAATTTATAGGATTGAAGCCCTGCCGACCTTGCACGAAATATGCTAGGCAACAATTCGTAACCCCTTATTGTACAATAGCTTTCCAGCGTTTTCGCTCCATTTTGTTGCTTTTTAATACCTCCCATGTCCAAACTCTGGCAAGCCCGCTTCTTTACCACGGTCAACCAATTGCGCGACTTGCCCGACACTCAGGTGCCGGAAATCGCGTTCGCCGGGCGTTCCAACGCCGGCAAATCGACCGCCATCAACATTTTGTGCAACCAAAAAGGCCTGGCGTTTGCGTCCAAGACGCCGGGGCGCACACAGCACATCAACTACTTCTCGATCGGTGGCGCGCACGTTGCGCAGCACCGTAAAGATCCGACCATCATCGACGAAATCGAGTGCCTGCTGGTCGACTTGCCGGGCTACGGTTACGCCGAAGTTTCGGGCTCGGCCAAGCTGCACTGGCAACGCCTGCTGGGCGACTACGTACAGCGCCGCGAGCAGCTTGCAGCCTTGATTCTGATTATGGATTCGCGCCGTCCGTTCACCGATCTGGACGTGCAAATGCTGGAGTGGTTTGCGCCGACCGGCAAGCCGATTCACTGCATCCTGACCAAGGTCGACAAGCTCAATCGCAACGAGTCGGTCAACGTGCTGCGTCAGGCCAAAGCCAAGCTGGCCAGCTACGTCGACGAAGACGGCGAAGGCTTCCCGTTCACCGTGCAACTGTTCTCCGCGCTGAAGCGCATCGGCATCGACGAAGCCAACGACAAGATCCTCGAACTGGCTGGCGTGACGGACGATGAAGCGGCCGCCCAAGTGGCCCTGATCGAGATGGAAGACGACGTAGAGCCGGACCCGGCGTCAGATCACAAATAAATCATTTAGGAAAAAACAGCGATGCACAATCCCAACGTTTCCGCCCTTTTCCCCGCGATCCGCATGCGCCGCATGCGCCGCGACCCGTTTTCGCGCGCGTTGATGCGCGAAAATGTGGTGACGGCGTCCGACCTGATCTACCCGGTCTTCATCCTCGACGGCGTCAACCAGCGCCAGCCGGTGCTGTCGATGCCGGGGGTGGAACGGGTTTCGGTCGACCTGCTGCTGAAGGTGGCAGAAGAGTGCGTCACGCTGGGCATCCCGGTGCTGGCCTTGTTCCCGGTGATCGATGCGTCCAAGAAGACCCCGGACGGCATCGAAGCGACCAATCCGGACGGCCTGGTGCCGCGCGCGGTGCGGGCGCTGAAACAACGTTTCCCGGAGCTGGGCGTACTGACCGACGTCGCGCTCGATCCGTTCACCAGCCACGGCCAGGACGGCCTGATCGACGACAACGGCTACGTCATCAACGACATCACCACCGACATGCTGGTGCGCCAGGCGCTGACCCAGGCCCGCGCCGGCGTCGACGTGGTGGCGCCGTCGGACATGATGGACGGGCGCATCGGCGCGCTGCGCGCCGCGCTGGAGGAGCACGGCCTG